>NZ_JBBEGC010000149.1:0-15884 GCF_037401995.1 Saccharothrix sp. CCNWYY140 | reverse complement strand
ATACGGGGATGACACAAGCAAGAAGCCCAAGTTGAGTTGTGTCCTCCCCGGCGGACTGCCACTTGCCGGCTCCGCCGCCGCGCTGCGCGCGAAGGACCGCATGGTGATGCCGATGGGCGAGTCGGGTCCGCGTCAGCGGATGGGGGATGTGGATGGAGCGCGGGCGGGCGTGGGCCGGCGTGGCGTGTGGGCGGGCCGGGCGGCGCTGGCTGGGCGCGCTGGCGGGCCGTGTGGCGTGTGGGCGGGCCGGGTGTGGGCGAGTGGGCGTTAGGGGTTGTGGTCCGCTGGGAGGCGGGTGTGTTGTGAGGCGGCGGGCTTTGAAGGGGGAGTGGTCCCTGGGGTGGGGTCTTCGGGGTGCCAGGCCTGTTTGCCCTCGTCGGACTTGATGCGTTCCGCTGCCCGTTCCAGTTCCAGCCGTCGCCAGCGCCGCCTCTGCCGGCGGGTCATCTTCGCGGGCCACAGTTCCTGGATGGCGCTGTTGAAGTACGCCCCGATGACGATCGCCAAGCCGATGAAATACGCGAACAGCAGGAACGCGATCGGCGTCGCCAAAGCCCCGTACGTGTACCCGGTCGTGGTGATCCATCGGATGTACAGGCGCAGGGCGATCGACGACAGCAGGAACACCGCCATCGCCAAGACCGCCCCCGGGATCAGTCGGTGCCACGGCAGCTTGTTGGGTAGTGACACCTTGTACAACGTGGCCAGCGCCAACACCAGCAGTACCGCCACGCCTGGGTAGTAGAAGGCGCTCAGCCAGAACTCGATGGTGTCCCGCCAGCCGCTCGGGAAGATTTCCGGCAGCAGGTCCGGGCCTAGCGCCAGCACCGGCAACCCAACGATGAGCAGCACCAGGCTCACCATGTACAGCAGCAGCGCGAAGATCCGCTGCCACACTTCGTTACGCACCCCGTACTGGTCGTGGGCGGCGGTGATGGCGTCTACGAAGGACGACATCGCCGATGAGCCTGCCCACAGTGAAATCAGGAAGCCCACCGACACGATCTCGCCCTTGCCGATGGTCAGGATCTGGTCGACCGTGGGGGCGATCACGCCGTTGACGACGTCCTGGCTGAAGATCGTTCGGCAGGTCGAGATGATCCGGTCCTTGACCGCGCTGACGACCTCCGGGCCCAGCCAATCGCCGAGGTAGCCCATCGACCCCAGCAGGCCCAGCAGCAGCGGGGGGAAGGACAGGGTTTGCCAGAACGCCGCTTCGGCGGCCTCGGAGAAGATGCTGCCTTCCCAGGCCTTGGACAGTGTGCGCGCCAACAACCGCAGTGGTCCCGGCCGGGGCCTGCTGCGTGCCGTCTGGTCAGTCGGCGAACCCATCGCAGGGTCAAGCATGGTGCATCGCGGGTGATTTCGCGGCATCGGAGCCGTGGTGTCCTGGGGCGGGCAGGTAGGCTGTCGGTGCCCTCGACGGTCATCCAGCCCGAGGGCATTCGCATGTTCACCGTGGCTCAGGAGGGGTTCGAGGTTGTCGCTACCGCAAGTCGCAACGACCCGCCCGCTCCGCGCCTGGCAGCGGCGTGCGCTGACCAAGTACCTGGCGGCCAAGCCCAAGGACTTCCTCGCGGTCGCCACGCCCGGCGCCGGCAAGACCACGTTCGGGCTGCGGGTAGCGGCCGAGTTGCTGGCCGATCGGACCGTCGAGGCGGTCACGATCGTCGCGCCGACCGAGCACCTCAAGCACCAGTGGGCGCAGGCGGCGGCGGCCGTGGGTATCGCGATCGACTCGAACTTCCGCAACACCAACGCCGTGACCTCGCGGGACTACCACGGTGTGGCCGTCACGTACGCGCAGGTCGCCGCGCACCCCACGTTGCACCGGGTGCGCACGGAGAACCGCAAGACCCTCGTCCTGCTGGACGAGGTGCACCACGGCGGCGACGCGAAGTCGTGGGGTGACGCGATCCGGGAGGCGTTCACGCCGGCCACGCGGCGGCTGTGCCTGACCGGTACGCCGTTCCGCTCCGACGACTCGCCGATCCCGTTCATCAGCTACGAGCCCGGCCCGGACGGGGTGCAGCGCAGCAAGTCCGACCACTCCTACGGGTACTCCGACGCGCTCAAGGACGGCGTCGTCCGCCCGGTGATCTTCCTCGCCTACTCCGGCGAGGCCAGCTGGCGGACCAGCGCGGGCGAGGAGTTCTCCGCCCGGCTGGGCGAGCCGCTGACCCAGGAGCAGACCGCGCGGGCCTGGCGGGTCGCGCTGGACCCGACCGGTGAGTGGATGCCGTCGGTGCTGAAGGCGGCCGACGTGCGGCTGACGCAGCTGCGCGAGGGCGGCATTCCCGACGCGGGCGGTCTGGTGATCGCGACCGACCAGACCGTGGCCAAGGCCTACGCGGAGATCCTCAAGCGGACCACCGGCCACGACGCCACCCTGGTGCTGTCCGACGACCCGAAGGCGTCGGGCCGGATCGCGGAGTTCTCCGAGTCCACCGAGCGCTGGATGATCGCGGTCCGGATGGTGTCCGAGGGCGTGGACGTGCCGCGCCTGGCCGTCGGCGTCTACGCCACCAGCGCCTCCACGCCGTTGTTCTTCGCGCAGGCCATCGGCCGTTTCGTGCGGGCGAGGGCGAAGGGCGAGACGGCGAGCGTGTTCCTGCCCAGCGTGCCCGTCCTGCTGGGGTTGGCCAGCGAGCTGGAGCAGCAGCGCGACCACGTGCTGGGCAAGCCGCACCGGGAGAAGGACGGCTGGGACGACGAGCTGCTGTCCCAGGCCAACCAGGTGCAGGACGAGCCCGGCGAGGAGGAGCGGGCCTACACGGCGCTGGGCGCGTCGGCCGAGCTGGACCAGGTCATCTACGACGGGTCCTCGTTCGGGACGGCGGCGTTCGCGGGCAGCGAGGAGGAGCAGGAGTACCTCGGCCTGCCCGGCCTGCTGGAGCCCGACCAGGTGCGGGCGCTGCTGCGGCAGCGCCAGGAGAAGCAGCTGGTGGACGCCAGCCGCAAGGCCGCCTCGGCCCCGGTGTCGGCCCCGGCTCCCGCGGCGCGCCCGGCGAGCGTGCAGGAACGCCTGGCGGCGCTGCGCAAGGAGCTGAACACGCTGGTGGCGATGCACCACCACCGCACCAAGAAGCCCCACGGCAAGATCCACAACCAGCTCCGCGAGTACTGCGGCGGCCCGCCCACCGCGATGGCGTCGATCGAACAGTTGGAAGAGCGGATCGCGACCCTGCGCTCCTGGTAGCCGGCCATCCCTCGAAACACCCCCGAACCGCCTCCCGGACGGCTCGTCCGGTGCTCACGCGCGCCCTCTTGCCGCGGTGAGTTCGGAGGGGGTCGCAACAAACCCCCCGTAACGCGCCAGATGACCGGTCGTAGCTGACTGCTGCGTTCGGAGTAGTCAGATGTCCGTTCGGTTACCTCGTCGTTAGCTCATCGTGCCTACTTTATCGGTCAAGTGTGCTTCCGGTCACGGGGGGTCGCGGCATACGTTGTGCGCCACAACATTTTCCCGCGTAGCTCTGAAAGGGATGCGGATGCGCAGCAAGAGCCTCGCCCTCATCGCCGTCGGCACTGGCCTCGCCGTTGCCATGACGGCGTGCGGCGCCAACACGTCCGGCGGTGGGAGCACCACCACCGGCACCAACACTGACAGCGGCTCGGGCGGCGTGAAGGTCGGCGTCATCCTGCCCGAAACCGCCAGCTCCGCGCGCTGGGAGGGCTTCGACAAGCCGCTCCTGGACAAGGCACTCAAGGCCGAAGGCCTGTCGCCCGACATCCAGAACGCCCAGGGCGACGTCCAGAAGTTCTCCACCCTGGCGGACGGCATGATCAACGCCGGCGTCAAGGTGCTGATCATCGCCACCCCGAACAGCGAGGTCGGCGCGGCCGTCGCGAAGAAGGCCGAGGCCCAGGGCATCGCGGTCATCGACTACGACCGCCTCAACCTCGGTGGCACCTCGAAGTACTACGTCTCCTTCGACAACGTGAAGGTCGGCGAGCTCCAGGGCCAGGGCTTCGTCGAGGGCATGGGCAAGCTCGCGGCGGGCAAGAAGCCGGCCGAGGTCATCGAGATCGAGGGCGCCCCGACCGACAACAACGCGACCCTGTTCTACGAGGGCCAGCAGAAGGTCCTCAAGTCCAAGTACGACGCCGGCGACTTCAAGCTCGTCCGCTCGCAGGCCATCGAGAACTGGGACAACCAGAAGGGCGGCACCACCTTCGAGCAGATCCTGACCGGCAACGGCCAGAAGGTCGACGGCGTCGTCGCCGCCAACGACGGCCTCGCCGGCGCGGTGATCACCGTCCTGAAGAAGTACGGCCTCAACGGCAAGGTCCCGGTCACCGGCCAGGACGCCACCCCGGAGGGCCTCCAGGCCATCCTGCGCGGCGACCAGTACATGACCGTGTTCAAGCCGATCGCCGACGAGGCGCAGGCCACCGCCAAGCTGGCCGCCGCGCTGGCCAAGGGCGACACCGCCGCCGCCGACAAGATCGCCACCGGCAAGACCAAGGACACCAAGGGCAACCGCGACGTCCCGTCGGTCCTGCTGACCCCGCTGCTGATCACCAAGGACAAGGTGAAGACCGTCGTGGACGCGGGCTTCGTCAAGGCCTCGGAGATCTGCGTCGCCGACACCCAGGCCGCCTGCACCGAGCTGGGCATCAAGTAGTCAGCGCTCGCCGCTGCGGGGTGTGGCCACCACACCCCGCACCGGCGCGTCTCGACCGCGAGGCCGCGTCGGCTTGTCGAGGCGCCTTTTTCGCCGATCAGCTCTTCCGATCGGCGAAAAACGCGGCTCGACGAGCCGACTACCAGGCGGCCTCGCCGCGACGCCGGAGGCGGCGCCATCCGACACAGGAGACTTAAGGTGACTGAGCCCATCCTCGACCTGCGCGGCATCAACAAGAGCTTCGGTCCCGTGCACGTCCTGCACGACATCGACTTCACCGTCCAGCCCGGTGAGGTGACCGCCCTGGTCGGCGACAACGGCGCGGGCAAGTCGACGCTGGTCAAGTGCATCGCGGGCATCCACCCGATCGACTCGGGCGAGGTCTACTTCGAGGGCGAGCAGGTCCACATCCACGGCCCCCGCGACGCCGCCCACCTCGGCATCGAGGTCGTCTACCAGGACCTCGCGCTGTGCGACAACCTCGACATCGTCCAGAACATGTTCCTCGGCCGCGAGCGCGGCAAGGTGGGGCTGCTGGACGAGGCCGACATGGAGCAGGCCGCCCGCAAGACCCTGACCTCGCTGAGCGTCCGCACGGTCAAGTCCGTGCGCACCCAGGTCGCCTCGCTGTCCGGCGGCCAGCGGCAGACCGTCGCCATCGCCAAGGCCGTGCTGTGGAACAGCAAGGTCGTGCTGCTGGACGAGCCGACCGCCGCCCTCGGCGTCGCGCAGACCCGGCAGGTGCTCGACCTCGTGCGCAGGCTCGCCGAACAGGGTCTCGGCGTCGTCCTGATCAGCCACAACATGAACGACGTCTTCGAGGTCGCCGACCGCATCGCGTGCCTCTACCTCGGCCGCATGGCCGCCGAGGTGCTCACCAAGGACGTCACCCACGGCCAGGTCGTCGAGCTGATCACCGCGGGTCGTTCCGGCGACCTCGGCATCGCCCGCCCCGAATCCGCCACCATCTGAGGACCCCGGCATGACCAACACCACCAGCGAGACGTCGTCCCAGGACACCCCGCCGCCGGCCCAGGGCGCGATCTCGGACTTCGGCATCGACACCACGTCCCGCTCCACCGGCGAGGCGGTGCGCGACTACGCGGCCCGGCTGCGCGGCGGCGAACTCGGCGCGCTGCCCGCCCTCCTCGGCCTGCTCGTGCTGCTGATCGTGTTCAGCTCGCTCGCCGACACCTTCTTCACCCTGGGCAACATCGCCAACCTGCTCGCGCAGGGCGCCAGCATCACGATCATCGCGATGGGCCTGGTGTTCGTGCTGCTGCTGGGCGAGATCGACCTGTCCGCGGGCACCGCGTCCGGGGTGTGCGCGTCGGTCATGGCGCTGCACCTGAACAAGGGCGGCAACCTGCTCGGCGGCATGGGCGACACCGTCTTCTACGTCTTCTGCGGCCTGCTGGTGCTCGGGGCCGTGCTCGCCGTGCTCATGCGCATCTGGGCGGGCGCAGGCATGTCGCTGATCGCGCTCGTCATCGCCCTGGTCGGCGTGCCGGCCAACCCGTGGGTGGAGATGCTGCTCGCGATCTGCGTCGGCACCGCCATCGGCTGCATCACCGGCTTCCTGGTCGCCCGGGTCGGCATCCCGTCGTTCGTCGTGACCCTGGCGCTGTTCCTGTCCTGGAGCGGTGTCGTGCTCCAGCTCATCGGACAGGGCGGCGTGCTGGGCCTGAACAACGACGTGATGTTCAACGTCGCCAACGGCAACCTGTCCACCGCCGGGTCCTGGGCGCTCTTCGTCGTCGCGGTCGGCGGTTATGCTGCGGTCGTGCTCGGCAGGCATTTCTCCAGGCTGCGCAAGGGTCTGGTCGCTTCCCCCACCCCGCTCGTGCTGGTCAAGGTCGGCGCGGTCGTGGTGCTCGGAGCCCTCGGCACCTACCTGCTGACGCTCAACCGGTCCCAGTCGTCGCTCGTCGTGATCAAGGGCGTGCCGTACGTGGTGCCGATCGTGCTGGTGCTGCTGGTGATCGGCACGTTCGTCCTGGAGCGCACCCGGTACGGCCGGCACGTCTACGCGGTGGGCGGCAACAAGGAAGCCGCGAACCGCGCCGGCATCAACGTGGCCCAGATCCGCATGAGCGTGTTCGTGATCTGCTCCTCGGCCGCCGCGATCGGCGCGATCGTGTACTCCTCCAAGGTCGGCTCGGTCGACCCGAACGCCGGTGGCGGCAACACGCTGCTGCTGTCGGTCGGCGCGGCCGTGATCGGCGGCACCTCGCTGTTCGGCGGCAAGGGCCGGATGCGCGACGCGGTGATCGGCGCGGCCGTGATCGCGACCATCGCCAACGGCATGGGCCTGCTCAACCAGCCCGCCGCCGTCGTCTACATCGTGACCGGCCTGGTGCTCCTGCTGGCCGCCAGCGTCGACGCGCTGTCCCGTCGCCGGGCGGCGGTGGCCACGCGCTGACGTGACCACACCCACCGCCGGTGCCCGACCCGACGAGGTCCGCAGGCACAACCGCACCGCGCTGTTGCGCAAGCTGCACGTGGACGGACCGTCCACCAGGGCGTCGCTCGCGGCCGAGCTCGGTCTCAACCGCAGCACGATCAAGGCCCTGGTGGACGGGCTGGCCGAGTCCGGTGTGGTGGCCGAACGCCTGCCCGCCCAGCGCTCCGGCGCGGGACGGCCGTCACTGCTGGTGCTGCCGCAACCGCACGCCGCGGTCGTGATGGCCATCGACGTCCGCGTCGAGCAGGTGGCGATGGCGCTGGTCGGCCTGGGCGGCGACATCCTCGGCCGCCACTCGTGGAACCTGCACCACCGGGCCGGGGACCCCGGCGAGGTGATCACCCACATCGCCGACACGGCCAAGCTGCTGTCCGACGAGCTGGACGTGGCGCCGGTCGGGGTGGGCGTGTCGGTGCCGGGCGTGGTGCGGCGTGCGGACGGCCTCGTCCACGAGGCCCCGAACCTGCACTGGACGGACGTGGCGCTGGGTTCGCGGCTGTCGGCGGTGTTGAAGGTGCCCGTCCAGATCGGCAACGACGCCGAGCTGGGGGCACTGGCCGAACACGTGCGCGGCGCGGCCCGGGGCTCGTCCGACATGGTCTACATCTCCGCCGACGTGGGTGTCGGCGGAGGCGTGATCTCCTCCGGGATGCCGTTGCGCGGCACCGGCGGGTACGTCGGCGAGCTGGGGCACATGGTCGTGCGCCCCGGCGGTCGGCGGTGTTACTGCGGCTGCCAGGGGTGCTGGGAGACCGAGGTCGGCGAGGCGGCGCTGTGCCGTGCGCTGGCCCTGCCCGAGGACGCGCCGCGCGGGGCCGTGGTGGCCGAACTGCGTTCCCTGGCGGCGTCCCCGGAGGCCGTGGCGCACCGGCTGGGGGAGTTCACCGAGTGGTTGGCGATGGGGCTGATCACGGTGGTCAACATGCTGGGACCGGAACTGGTGGTCCTGGGGGACCTGTTCACCGCGCTGCCCGACCAGGTCGTGGACGAGGTGCGGCGCGTGGTGCAGAAGCGCTCCCTGGTGAGCCGCGCCGTGGGCGGGACCCGCATCGTGTCGTCCCCGTTGGGCCGGGACGCGAAGCTCCTGGGCGCCGCTGAGCTGGCCTTCGAGCCGGTGCTGACCGAGGTCTGACCGGACCACGCGGTCGCGCGTGTCTTCGTCCGAAAATGCAGGGGGGCGGAGATCCGAATGATCGGATCCCCGCCCCGGACGGCTAGGGTGCTCCGGGCCGTGTGGCCCGACGGTTTCAGCCCTGCTGCATCTCGGCAGCGAGTTCGCGCAGCTTCGTGCTGTGCTCGCGGGCGTGGTGCCCGCAGAACAGCAGCTCGCCCCCGGAGGGGAGCACGGCGCGCACCTGGGCAGCAGCCCCGCAGCGGTCGCAGCGGTCGGCAGCGGTCAAAGCGGGGCGGGTGAGCGTGGTAGTCATGGAAATCTCCCTCCGTCCCGGCACCGCGGTTCGGTGCCCTCACAACAGCTGCGACCACTCCGCATCTGGCGGGTGCGTCGTGTTCGCTGCTTCCACTCTTGCAGACGCACGGGCGTAAGTCAGTGTTCCCGAGTCCGTGGCGACCCGCGTCACCCATCATTTACCCGGGCACCCGGACGTTCGAACCACGAACTTCCACCGGTTCGCCACGGGAACCGCTCACGTTCCGCTGTCGTGCCAACGCTTTCGGACCTGCGAATACGGCATCGGACGCACCCTCGTTGCTCCGAATGGTGGGTGCCCACTGCTCTTTGCTGTGACGGGTAACACTTTGGTCAGCCGAGAGCGAACAGGGGTCGGGATTCCACGATCCGGACGCGTTCTGTCCGATTCACCGGGTTGTCACCCGGGCTCGCAATCGCGGTCGAGCACCCCGCGCCCGCCGTCAAAGTGGACCGCCGGCCTCCGGCCTCTGCGGCCAAGGCGTCCAAGTCCTTCAGCGCGCGTGCTCGGGCATGGCGACCTCCCCGGGAGCTCCCGACAAGCAAACGCCGGTGACCCCGCAGGACCACCGGCGTTCAGCCGACCGTGGTGCTCAGTCCAGGTAGTCGCGGAGGACTTGGGAGCGGGACGGGTGGCGGAGCTTCGACATCGTCTTCGACTCGATCTGGCGGATGCGCTCGCGCGTCACGCCGTAGACCTGGCCGATCTCGTCCAGCGTGCGGGGCTGGCCGTCGGTCAGGCCGAAGCGCAGGCGCACGACGCCCGCCTCGCGCTCGGACAGGGTGGCCAGCACGGACTGGAGCTGGTCCTGGAGCAGCGTGAACGACACGGCGTCCACGGCCACCACGGCCTCCGAGTCCTCGATGAAGTCACCGAGCTGGCTGTCGCCCTCGTCGCCGATCGTCTGGTCCAGCGAGATGGGCTCCCGGGCGTACTGCTGGATCTCCAGCACCTTCTCCGGGGTGATGTCCATCTCCTTGGCCAGCTCCTCCGGCGTGGGCTCGCGGCCCAGGTCCTGGAGCAGCTCGCGCTGGATGCGGCCGAGCTTGTTGATGACCTCGACCATGTGCACCGGGATGCGGATGGTGCGGGCCTGGTCGGCCATCGCGCGGGTGATGGCCTGGCGGATCCACCACGTCGCGTACGTCGAGAACTTGTAGCCCTTGGTGTAGTCGAACTTCTCGACCGCGCGGATCAGACCCAGGTTGCCCTCCTGGATCAGGTCGAGGAACGCCATGCCGCGGCCGGTGTAGCGCTTGGCCAGCGACACCACCAGGCGGAGGTTCGCCTCCAGCAGGTGGTTCTTGGCGCGTTCGCCGTCCCGCACGATCCACCGCAGGTCGCGGCGCAGCTGCGGGGTGAGCTTCTCGCTCTCCTCCTCGGCGCGGCGGACCCGCTCGGCGGCGTAGAGGCCGGCCTCGATGCGCTTGGCGAGTTCGACCTCCTCCTCCGCGTTGAGCAGGGCGACCTTGCCGATCTGCTTGAGGTAGGCGCGGACGGAGTCGGCCGACGCGGTGAGCTCCGCGTCCTTGCGGGCCTGCCGCAGGGCCTCGGACTCCTCCTCGTCCCAGACGAAGTCGCCCTCGCCCGGCTTGGCCTCGTCCTCGGCCGGCTCCTCCTCGACGGGCTCGTCGATCAGTTCGACGTCGTCGACCAGGTCCTCGTCGCCCGGCAGGGCTTCGAGGTCTTCGGGCTCGTCGCCCTCGCCCGGCTTCTTCGCCTTCGCGGGCTGGGCGGCGCCGGCCTTGGCGGCCGTCTTGCGCGGCGCCCGCGTGGCCGTCTTGCCCGCCGCGGCGGTCTTCGCCGCCGGCTTCTTGGCCGGGGCCTTCCTCGCCGAGGTGGCCTTGGGCGTCTCCTCGGCGTCAGCCTTAGCTGCCTGAGTCGTCTTCGCGGCTGCCACGTACGCCCTTTCGCGACTGTCGATCAAGGCAAACCGAAGGGCGCGAACCTCGGTCGCCGGAGTACGGGGGAGAGCCCGCCGGATGTTCGTCGGCGGGGCACCGTTCCATTGTAACGACGAGAATCGCGCGCAGATGCGCATCACCCGCATCGGATGCGCATCGACCCGCGTTTTCGCAGCTAGAACGGACGCGATTGGCTCAGTGTCGCAGACCGTGCGTGGCGGCCACGGCCGCGCCGACGATGCCCGCGTCGTTCTTCAGCGCCGCCGCCACGACCGGGGTGCGCACCTCCAGCAGCGGCAGCCACTTGTCCGCCTTCTTGCTGACCCCGCCGCCCGCGATGACCAGGTCCGGCCAGATGAGGTCCTCCAGCACGTTGAGGTAGCGCGACACCCGCGGCGTCCACTCCGCCCAGCTCAGGCCCTTGTCCTCCTTCACCGAGGCGGCTGCGCGCTTCTCCGCGTCGTGCCCGTCGACCTCGAGGTGGCCGAACTCGGTGTTGGGGATCAGCTCGCCGTCGACGAACAGGGCGCTGCCGATGCCGGTGCCGAACGTCAGCAGCACGACCAGCCCGTCCTTGCCCACGCCGGACCCGAAGCGCATCTCGGCGATGCCGGCCGCGTCGGCGTCGTTGAGCACGACGACGGACTCCTTCGGCTTGCCGAGGCGGCGGGCGAACAGCTCGGCCGCGTCGGTGCCGATCCACGCCTTGTCCACGTTGGCGGCGGTGTGCGCGACGCCCTTCTTGACCACGCACGGAAGGGTGATGCCCACGGGGCCGTCCCAGCCGAACTTCTCGACGATCTCGGCGACCACGTCGGCGACCGCGTCGGGCGTCGACGGCTGCGGCGTCACGATGCGCAGGCGCTCACCGTCCAGCGCGCCCGCCTCCAGGTCCACCAGGCCGCCCTTGATGCCCGAACCGCCGATGTCCACGCCGAACCCGCGGGTCATGCCCATCCCCGTGGCCCTTCCTACTCGATTCAGTAACCGTGGCCGCAGACCTTAGCCTGGACTTCCCCGATAGTCCCGTGAGAGTGACGCAGGAGGAACACCTTGCCTTTGGATCCGGGCACATTGGTCGACGTCGCGGTGCTGGTGGGGCGCGAGGCCGCTGACCTCGTGCAGTCGATGAGGGCCTCCGCCGTGTCCGATGTCGACACCAAGTCCACGATCACCGACGTGGTCACGGCGGCCGACCGGGCCTCCGAGCAGCTCGTGCGCCGGCGGCTCGCGGAGCTGCGCCCCGGCGAGCCGGTGATCGGCGAGGAGGAGGGCGGCGACGAGGTCGAGGGTCTGACGTGGGTCGTGGACCCGATCGACGGCACCGTGAACTACCTGTACGGCATCCCCCACTACGCGGTGTCCATCGCGGCGCAGGTGGACGGCGTGTCCGTGGCGGCGGCCGTGATCGAGCCCGCGAGCGGGCGGGTGTGGACCGCGGCGCGGGGTGGCGGGGCGTACCTCGACGGCCGGCGGCTCGCGGTGTCGGAGCAGACCCGGCTGGACCTGACGCTGCTGGGCTACGGGTTCGCCTACCGGGCCGACCGGCGCAAGCGGCAGGCGGAGACGTGGGCGGGGATGGCGTCGGTGGTCCGGGACATGCGGCGGGCGGGCGCGGCGTCGCTGGACCTGTGCGCGGTGGCGGCGGGCCGGCTGGACGCCTACGCCGAGCACACCCTGGGCCGCTGGGACTGGGCCGGCGGGGCGTTGCTGGCGCGCGAGGCGGGCGCGGTGGTGTACCTGCCGGGTGAAGCTCCCGACCTGGGCGCGGACGCCACGTTCGCCGCCGCGCCGGGCATCGCCGACGCCCTGTTCGCGGCGCTGGTGGAGCACGGCTTCAGCAAGGTCTGACGAGTTCGGCGGAAATCGCCCGTGCGGGGGAGGGGCCGCCCCGCACGGGGGAGGCTTCGGGCGGGTGCGCAGGTCGGCGAGCGTGCGGATCGGCGGGCGCGCAGGTCAACGGGGCGGGTGCTCCCAGCCGCGGCCGGCCTCAGCAGTGGACGTCGCGTGCGCCCTTGAGGTGGTCGGGGTTCAGGGACGGCGGCGTGATCTCGGCGACCTGCCCACCCTGGCGGTCCGGGTTCTGCTCGGCCCACGTGGTGAGCGCGTCGAGCACCCGCCGGGCGTCCTGGTTGGGCTTGGCCTCGGTGAACTTCTTGCCGATCGCCACGTCCACGGTCGCGTCCTGGCGCTGGTCCTGCACCAGTTCCAGGCAAGGCGCGATCAGGCTGATCGTCCGCGCCGCGCCCGCGCCCGGGGCGCCGAAGCGGATCTGGCCCCGGCACGTCATGTCCTGCGCGGGGTAGAGCGGGTCGTTGCCCGGCTCCGCCGCCTGCTGGAGGCCCAGTTCGGTCAGCGTCGTCGCCACGAACCGCGCCTGGTTGCGCTGGGTGCTGGCGTTGACCACGCGGAACTGGACGTCGCCGGCGGGCACCGGGTCGGTGCGGTCGAGGGCGTCGTGCGACAGGACCGTGCCCAGCACCGGGGTGGGCTGCGGCTCGGGCGCGGGCTGGGCGCCGCCACCGGGGACCGGCGCGGCCACCGAGGACGAGGGCGCGCTGCCCGGCGCGTTGCACTTGATGGCCGCGTCCACGTCGCCGGCCTCGGACAACACGCGGTTCCACACCACCACGGCGGTGACCGCCAGCACCAGGAACAGCACGATGGCGGGCCACGGCCGCCGCCTCCGGTACCGCGACGACCCGCTGCTCCCCGACCCGGGTCCCACGTCCGCCGACCTCCCCTGGCGTAGTGCTGTTGGTGATCAGGCTATTCCGCCCCGCCGCGATCCGCGTCCCGGGCTCCCGCGTAGCGGGCCGCAATCACCCGGTAGCGGACGGTCAACGACCCCCGGAGGCATCGCAGCACGGCCGGCACGGCTGGGCAAGACCCGTCCTCAGCGTATCGGGCCTGGCAGCCGGGGGCCTCTCACCCGTCTGCTCAATTAGGGGGAACCCGCTGCACGGGCACCCGATCAATGAGCTACCCTCTCGGCGCTCCGCGCGCTCCCGGACAGCCTGATGCGTCGACTTACAGGGGGTTGGCGCCCGGCCGCGCGGGCGAGACCTCCGTCACTGGGGACGGAGGGCACAAACAGGGGCGCTGGTGCGTTTACCAGCGACACGAACAGTCTCCGTAGACCGCAGGGGTGAACAGACAATGGCGACCGACTACGACGCACCGCGTCGCAGCGAGGCGGACGAACTCGCTGAGGACTCCCTCGAGGAGTTGAAGGCGCGGCGCAACGAGACGCAGTCCGGGGTCGTCGACATCGACGAGGACGCGTCCGCCGAGAACTTCGAGCTGCCGGGCGCCGACCTGTCCGGTGAGGAACTGACCTTCAAGGTGCTGCCCAAGCAGGCCGACGAGTTCACCTGCTCGAAGTGCTTCCTGGTGCACCACCGCAGCCGCCTGGCCGAGGAAGTCAACGGCCAGTACATCTGCCGCGACTGCGCCTGAGCAGCGCGGACGGACCAACCGGCTCGCAAGGCCACGACCCGTTCCTGGGCGCTCACCCCCACCGCCGGGGTGGCGCCCAGACGCGTTTCGGCCACCGGACGTGAGTCTTTCTCACGTCCCTCTAGGGACCTTTTAGGACTTCGCCGCGGTCAGCGCGGCCACCAGCTTCTCCGGCGACCGGACGCTGAACAGCCAGTACGGCGTCGGGTCGGCCGGGTCCTCCAGCGCCACCTTGACCGCCGGACCGACCCACCCGCGGTGCGCGACGAACGCCGCCGGGTCCAGGTGCGGACCCATCGCCTTGCGCTTGGTCTTCGCGTCGAACACCTCGACCTCGCCGAGCAGGTCCACCGGCACGTGCGCGTCACCGACCCGCAACTCGCCGCCCGAGACCTCCACCTTGAGCGAGCCCATCCGCCACATCAGCAGCAACGCCAGCGGCACGGTCACCACGTACGGCAGCCACGAGCGCACGCCCGGGAACCCCATGTGGATCTCGGCGGCCAGCAGCACCGCGGCGGCCAGCGGCAGCGGCCAACCCCACCAAGGGACGTACAGGCGCTCCCGGAAGGCGATCGGGGCGGTCACAGCACTCTCGCTCACGCCACCAGGGTAGTCTCGCGCGCCGTGCCCAGCGTCGAGGTCCTGCTGTCCCGGCTCGATCCCTCCGTGCCGCTCCCGTCGTACGCCAGACCCGGCGACGCGGGCGCCGACCTCGTGACGACCACCGACGTGGTGATCGAACCGGGGGAGCGCGCCGTGGTCGGCACCGGCATCGCGATCGCACTGCCCGAGGGGTACGCGGGGTTCGTGCACCCGCGCAGCGGCCTGGCGGCCCGGGTGGGGCTCAGCGTGGTCAACACGCCCGGCACGATCGACGCGGGCTACCGGGGCGAGATCAAGGTCTGCCTGGTCAACCACGACCTGCGGGAGCCGGTGGTGCTCGCGCGCGGCGACCGGATCGCCCAGCTGGTGGTGCAGAAGGTGGAACACGCCGTGTTCCGCGAAGTCGACCAGCTGCCCGACTCGGCGCGGGGCGCGGGCGGCTACGGCTCTACTGGCGGGCACGAGGTGCTCGCCCGGACGGAGGGGTGAGGGCGAGATGTTCGGAAAGCGCCGCAAGCGCGGTAGGCACTCCGCGAACCGGGGGACGGCGCCCGAGGTCGAGGTCGACCTCGACATCCCGGAGGTCGGCCCGTACGACTCCGCGCACGCCCCCGACGACGGCCTGAACCGCCTCGACCTGGGCTCGGTCCTGCTGCCCGTGCCCGAGGGCGCGCAGTTGCAGGTGGAGATGGACCAGGCGGGCGCGGTGCGCGCGGTGCACCTGCTCACCCCGGTCGGCCAGCTCACCCTCAGCGCGTTCGCCGCGCCGAAGACCGACAAGCTGTGGCCGGAGGTGGGCGCGGAACTGATCACCCAGCTCAAGGGCGACGGTTTCCGCATCAACCGCGAGAACGGCCAGTGGGGCGAGGAGATCACCGCCCGCAACAACGAGGTGTTCCTGCGCTTCGTCGGCGTCGACGGCCCGCGCTGGATGCTGCGCGGCGTGGCGGCGGCCCCGTCCGAGCAGCAGGCGGAGCAGGCCGGGTACGCGCTGTACGAGCTGGTCAAGCACACCGTGGTGGTGCGCGGCGAGCAACCGATGCCGGTGCGCACCCCGCTGCCGATCGAGCTGCCGGACGCCATCGCGCGGCACATCGCGGCCCAGCAGCAACAGGGCTAGGCGAAGGCGAGTAATGCGCAACTCGGTCACTGGTCGTGGACGGCGTGGGATGTCGTGGACGGTGAGGATCAGGTGACGCGGCGTCGATCTTGACGTGCGGTCGGGACTCGGTACCGCCGGCCGCAGCTGAGCCTGACCCACCACTCGACCGCCGCGTGCCTTTCCGCGCGGAGCGCGCCGCTTTCGCCGAAGGCGCGCTTTTCCGCCGAAGGCGTTACGCCCGAAGGGCGGGGGCTCTTGCGTTCCGCCAAGCGGCAGCGACCACGGGAAGGG
>NZ_JBBEGC010000148.1:0-16503 GCF_037401995.1 Saccharothrix sp. CCNWYY140 | reverse complement strand
TTCGCCCAGGCCGGACGGGGAAAGAAACCGAGGCCCTTCCCGTGGTCGCTGCCGCTTGGCTTGCGCCTTCGGCGGAAAAGCATCCCGCCCTGCGGGCGAAAAGCGGTCGGTGGTGCCCGTGTGGGCTCAGAGGTCGAGGTCGATCCACACGGCGGCGTGGTCGGAGGCGCCGTGGTGGGAGGCGGTGATTTCCGGGTAGATCTGCCACTGCTGGGGCGGGTTGACGTTGTCCGGGTCGCCCCACAGGCCCTTGCGGAAGACGCCACCGGCTGTGACCAGGGCCGCGAGTTCGGGGGAGACCAGGATGTAGTCCAAGCGGTTGCGCAGGCTGCACGACTGGAAGGTGCCGGGGCGCGGGCCGGGGTCGAAGACGGGCAGGCTCGCGGTGTCGACCAGTGGGGTGCCGGGGCCGAGCAGGGGTTCCAGGGTGGGGTGCCGGGGTGGGACGTCGTTGGTGGGGCCCTTGTTGAGGTCGCCCAGGACGGCGACGAGGTCGGCGCCCTCGGCGCGCAGGCCGTCGTAGATCTCGCGGACCTTCTTGCTCTGCCTGCGGCGCAGCGGGTCCGGGTCGCCGCTGGAGAACGACTGGCTCTTGAAGTGGTTGGGCAGCACGAACAGCTCCCGACCGCCGGGCAGCCGCAGCTGGTAGACCGGGCAGTCCCGGCTGAACAGCGCGCGCCCGACGCGTTCGGGGTCTGGCTCGTCCACGTGGCTGCGCACCGACTCGATGGCGACCCGCCCGGTGGTCATCAGGCCGACGTCGATGCCGCGCGGGTCGTTGCCGTCCACCAGCATGGCGTGGGCGTAGCGGCGGCCCAGGAGGGCCTCGTTGAACCGGACCAGCGCGGGTCGGTGCTCGGCCTCGACGAGGCACAGGACGTCGGCGGCCACCTCGTCGACCACCTTCGCGGTCATGCGGGTGGCGATCTCGTCCACGGGCTCGGTGATCAGGTCCACCCACCCGATCCAGTCACCGCGGCCAGTGGCCACGATCGTCACGTCCCCGCCACCGGGCTGCTTGAGGAAGTCCCCGCGGTTCTCCCGCAGCAGCGCCCAGGCTTGGAACGGATTCGGGTTGAGCACCAGCCGGTCGGTGCGGACGAGCACCAGGAGGGTCTCCAGGTCCTCCAGCATCTCCCGCTTGTGGGTCTCGGTGTACACGGGTTCGGCGGAGACGGTGCCGAACCGGCTGAAGGCGGCGAGCACCGGCTCGGCCTCCCCGCCGGCCAACGCCTTGGCCCGCTCGAACAGGTTCTCCACGTTGAAGGTCGCAACTCGGATGGTCATGGCGACGCCTCGATTCCACGGGGTCCTGACTGTCAGTCGCCCCCACCACTGGTCGAGTTACGCCCATCACCCGAACGAGCGAACGCAGCCACCTCGGACAGGCCCACGCGCCGACCAGGCGGTCACGCTGGTGACACGGACGTGATCCCGCTCCACCCGGACCCGCCGGTCGGCCGGCCGCCCACTCCGGTAGCGCACCATCAACACGTCAAGGACGAGGTCGCACGAGCCCACCCGAGCGACCACCGCCGGTGAGCCCCGTCAGTCGAAGACCCGCTCCGCGACCGCGAAGTCCACGTCCCGCGGCCTCGGCGTGTTCGGCCCGCACGGCGTCGCCACCGCCGGCCACGATCGCCCCTCGGCCGGGCCGTAGGCGTGGGTGAGCCGGGACCAGTCCGTCACGTGTCAGTCGATGTCGTAGGCCAGGTTCGGGCGCAGCCACCGCTCGACCTCGGCCACCGGGACGCCGCTGCGCTTGGCGTAATCCTGCACCTGGTCGCGCCCGATCCTGCCGACGGTGAAGTACCGGGCCGCCGGGTTGGCGAAGATCAGGCCGCTGACCGCCGCCGCCGGGGTCATGGCGAACGACTCGGTCAGGTCCAGGCCCACCGACCGCGCGTCCAGCAGGGAGAACAGGGTCTCCTTCTGGCTGTGGTCGGGGCACGCCGGGTAGCCCAGGGCCGGGCGGATGCCTCGGAACTTCTCCGCGTGCAGCTCTTCCAGCACGGGCTGCGAGCCGGGCTCGAACCACTCCTGCCGCGCGTGCAGGTGGATGTACTCGGCGAACGCCTCGGCCAGGCGGTCGGCCAGGGTCTTCACCATGATCGCCCGGTAGTCGTCGTTCTCGGCCTCGTAGCGGGCGGCCAGCGTCTCGGCGCCGTGGATGCCCACCGCGAAAGCGCCCAGGTGGTCGCCCGAGGGGGCCACGTAGTCGGCGAGGCTGCGGTTGGGGCGGCTGTCGGGCTTGGCGGTCTGCTGGCGCAGCATCGGGAACCGCACCTCGCCCGACTCGGTCTCCAGGACCAGGTCGTCGCCGTTGGACGACGCCGGCCAGAAGCCGAGCACGCCCCGAGCCTGGAACGACCCCGCGGCCACGATCTCGTCCAGCAGCGTGTTGGCGTCGTCGAACAGTTCCTGCGCCACCGGGTTGTCCAGGACGGCCGGGTACTTGCCCTTGACCTCCCACGCCAGGAAGAAGAACTGCCAGTCGATCATCGCCCGCAGCTCGTCCAGCGACGGCTCGACCACCCGCAGGCCCGTGAACGACGGCGTGGGCAGCTCGTCGAAGGCGACCTGCTCCCGGTTGGCCCGCGCCTGGTCCAACGTCAGCAGGGCGACCCGCTTGCGGTCCTCGTGCTGCTTGCGCAGGCGCTCCTGCTCGACCCGGTTGCGCTCGTCCAGGCCCTCGACGCGGTCCGAGTCCAGCAGCTCGGACACCACGCCGACCACGCGCGAGGCGTCGGCGACGTGCACGGTGATGCCCTCGAACGCGGGAGCGATGCGCACGGCCGTGTGCTGGCGGGACGTGGTCGCGCCGCCGATGAGCAGCGGCAGCTTCACGCCCCGGCGCTGCATGTCCGAGGCGACCGTGACCATCTCGTCCAGCGACGGCGTGATCAGCCCGGACAGGCCGATCGCCGACGCGCCCTCGGCCAGGGCGGTGTCGATGATGACCGACGACGGCACCATCACGCCCAGGTCGATCACCTCGTAGTTGTTGCAGCCCAGCACCACGCCGACGATGTTCTTGCCGATGTCGTGGACGTCGCCCTTCACCGTGGCCAGCACGATCTTGCCCGGACCGCCGGAGGTGTCGATCCGGCCCTCCAGGCGGGCCTTCTCCTTCTCCGCCTCCATGAACGGCTCCAGGTAGGCCACCGAGCGCTTCATCACCCGCGCGCTCTTGACCACCTGCGGCAGGAACATCTTGCCCGCGCCGAACAGGTCGCCGACGACCTTCATGCCGTCCATCAGCGGACCCTCGATGACCTCCAGGGGCCGCGCGGCCTGCTGCCGGGCCTCCTCGGTGTCCTCCTCGATGAAGTCCACGATGCCGTGCACCAGGGCGTGCGCCAGCCGCTCGGCGACCGGGGCCTCGCGCCACGCCAGGTCCACCACTCGCTTGGTGCCGCTGCCCTTGACCGTCTCGGCGTGCGCGACCAGCCGGTCGGTGGCGTCGGGGCGGCGGTTGAACAGCACGTCCTCGACCAGTTCCAACAGGTCGGCCGGGATGTCCTCGTACACCGCGAGCTGGCCGGCGTTCACGATGCCCATGTCCAGGCCCGCGCGCACCGCGTGGAACAGGAACGCCGAGTGCATGGCTTCGCGGATGATGTCGTTGCCCCGGAAGGAGAACGACAGGTTCGAGATGCCGCCGCTGGTCCGCGCGCCCGGACAGCGCTGCTTGATCTGCGGCAACGCCTCGATGAACGCCTTGGCGTACTCGTCGTGCTCGGCGATGCCGGTCGCCACGGCCAGCACGTTCGGGTCGAAGATGATGTCCTGCGGCGGGAACCCGACCTCGTTCACCAGCAGGTCGTAGGCCCGGCCGCAGATCTCGACCTTGCGCGCCGCGGTGTCGGCTTGGCCCTGCTCGTCGAACGCCATCACGACCACGCCCGCGCCGTAGCTGCGGATCGCGCGCGCCTGCTCCAGGAACGGGCCTTCGCCCTCCTTGAGGCTGATGGAGTTCACGACCCCCTTGCCCTGCACGCACTTCAGGCCGGCTTCCAGCACGCTCCACCGCGAGCTGTCCACCATGATCGGCACGCGGGCGATCTCCGGCTCGGTGGCGATCAGGTTGAGGAAGGTCGTCATCGCCTCCTCGCTGTCGAGGAGGTCGGCGTCCATGTTGACGTCCAGCAGGTTCGCCCCACCGCGCACCTGGTCCAGCGCCACGTCCACCGCGCCCTGGTGGTCACCGGACTCGATCAGCCGGCGGAACTTCTTGGACCCGGTGACGTTCGTGCGCTCACCGATCATCACAAACCCGGTGTCCGCGCCGATCGCGAACGGCTCCAACCCGCTGAACGCGGACAACTTCGACCCGGTGACCGGCTTGCGGCCCGGCTCCAGGCTCTTGACCGACTCGGCGATGCGCGCGATGTGCGCGGGCGTCGTGCCACAACAGCCGCCGACCAGGTTCACGATGCCCGAGCCCGCGAACTCCTCCAGCAGCGCCGCGGTCTCGTCGGGGGTCTGGTCGTAGCCGCCGAACGCGTTGGGCAGACCCGCATTGGGGTGCGCGGCGGTGTACGCGCCGGCGATCCGCGACAACTCGGCGACGTGCGGACGCATCTCCGCCGCGCCCAGCGAGCAGTTCACGCCCACGACCAGCGGCTCGGCGTGCTCGACCGACCGCCAGAACGCCTCGACGGTCTGCCCGGACAGCGTGCGGCCGGACAGGTCCACGATCGTGACCGAGATCCACAGCGGCAACTGCGGCGCGACCTCGCGGGCGGCGGCGATGGCGGCCTTGGCGTTGAGCGTGTCGAAGATCGTCTCGACCAGCAGCAGGTCCACGCCACCCTCGGCCAAGGCGGCGATCTGCTCGGCGTAGGAGGCCTTGACCTGGTCGAACGTGACCGCGCGGTACGCCGGGTCCTCGACCCGCGGCGACAGCGAGAGGGTCACGTTGAGCGGCCCGACCGACCCGGCGACGAACTTGCCGCCCGCCTCGTCGGCGGCCTGGCGGGCCAGGCGCGCGCCCTGCACGTTCATCTCGCGGACCAGCGACTCCAGCCCGTAGTCGGCCTGGCCGATGCTGGTCGCGGTGAAGGTGTTGGTGGTGGTGATGTCCGCCCCGGCGGCCAGGTACTGGCGGTGGACGTCGAGGATGACGTCCGGCCGGGTCAGGTTGAGCAGGTCCGGGTCGCCGGTGACGTCCTTGGCGTGGTCGCCCGCGATGAGGTCGCCCCGGTAGTCGGCGGGCTTCAACCCGGCCGCCTGGAGCATGGTGCCCCACGCGCCGTCGAGCACCGCGACCTTCCGGTCCAGCAGTTCGCGCAGCGCCTCGGACATCCGGACTCCTCCCACGGCTCATCGCCTGAGAGGCGCCCTTGCGGTGGTGGCACCTGGTCGAGCGTGGCGGACTCGACGTCCGTTGCAGCGCCTCTCGACCAGTGGCCGAAAGCTTAGCAAAAGATCACTCGCGAGCGTTGCTCAGGGTCACCGGTTCGAGCGATCCACAAGCCGTCTACCAGCACAAATACGGCACGGTGACGCTCCGTCCACGATCTCACCATGTGGACGGAGCGGCCCGTTGCTCAGGCGGAACGCTGGCCGGTCTCGAAGTAGGACACCAGGTCCGCGGGCAGCGCGGGGACGTCCACCGGCACGCCGCCCGACCGCAGGGACTCCGTCGCCGCGCACCCGGTCGCCACGGCCTCGCGCGCGGCCACCGGGGAGGTCAGCGTCGTCCCGCCCGACCGGACGAACTCCAGGAACTCCGCGACGATCCGCGGGTCCGCGCCACCATGTCCGCCCTCCGCCTCCGGGATGCGCACCGCCACGTCCGGCTCCGCGAACCCCCGATGGCGGCGGTTCCAGACGTGCACCGAGGACCCCGGCGTGTCGCCGATGTTCTCCAGCCGCCCCTCGGTGCCGATGACCGTGTAGTTCCGCCAGTAGTCCGGCGTGAAGTGGCACTGCTGGTAGGAAGCCAGGACCCCGTTGTCCAACGCCATGTTGACCATCGACAGGTCCTCGACGTCGATCACCGGGTTGAGCCCCGTCTGCGCCAGCGGCGGCCAATGGGTCCGGTACTCGTCCCAGTCGTGGCCGGTCTTGTACTCCGGAGCCGCCAGGCGGTCCTGCACACGCCCGTACACCGACAGCGCGCCGAGGGCGTTGACGCGCCGCGTGTACCCGCCGGCCAGCCAGTGGATCACGTCCAGGTCGTGCGCGCCCTTCTGCAACAGCAGTCCGGTGCCCTTGGCGCGTTCGGCGTGCCAGTCCTTGAAGTAGTAGTCGCCGCCGTGCCCGACGAAGTGCCGGCACCACACCGCCTGCACCTCGCCGATGGCCCCGTCCAGCACCAGCTTCCTCATGGTCTGCACGACCGACATGTGCCGCATGTTGTGCCCGATGTAGACCTTCACCCCCGAGTCCCGTGCCTGTGAGAGCACGAGGTCCGCGTCGGCGACCGTGATGGCCAGCGGCTTCTCCAGGTACACCGGCACCCCGGCGTCGAACGCCGCCAAGGCGTGCGTGACGTGCAGGTGGTCCGGGCTGAGCACGAACACCGCGTCCAGCTCGGCTTTGAGCAGTTCGGCGGTGTCGTCGGTGGTGAACACCCCTCCGAAGTGCGCGGCGGCCAGTTCCCGCCGGTCCGGGCGGGGGTCGGCGACGGCCACCACCGCGCTGCCTCGTCCGGGCTGGTGGGCGTGCGCCACGAGCGGGGCGCGCAACCCGTAGCCGATGACGCCGATCCGCAGGTCCGTCACGACCTCACCCCTCCGTCCACGACCTTCACCCCTTCGTCCCGGTGAACGCGATGCCCTCCAACACGCGCCGCTGCATGGCGATGAACACCACGATGACCGGCAGCGTCGCCAGCAGCGACCCGGCCATCAGCACCGGGTAGTCGGTGAAGTGCTCGCCCTTCAACGTCGCCAGCCCGGCCGACAACGTCATCTGTTCGGGATCGTTGTTCACCACCAGCGGCCACATCAGGTCGTTCCACGACCACAGCACGGTCAAGATGCCCAGCGCCACCAGGCCCGGCCGGGCCAGCGGCAGCATGATGTGCCAGTAGATCCGCAGCGGGTTGGCGCCGTCCAGGCCCGCGGCTTCCTCCAGGTCCTTGGGCAGGGACAGGAAGAACTGCCGCAGCAGGAACGTCCCGAACGCGCTGAACACCCCCGGCACGATCAGCGCCTGCAACGAGTTCAGCCACCCCAGCTCTTGCATGATCTGGTACTGCGGGATCAGGAACAGCTGACTGGGCACCATCAGCACGGACAGGAACAGCATGAAGATGAGGTCCCGCCCCGGGAACGCCAGCCGCGCGAACGCGTAGGCCGCCATCGAGCACAGCAACAGCTGGCCGGCGGTCCGCCCGGCGGTCATCAGCACCGTGTTCAGCAGTTGCTGCCCGAACGGGATGCTGTCGAACACCTTGGTGTAGTTCGACCAGTCCCACGTCTCCGGCAGGATCGTCGGCGGCACGCGCACGGACTCGCCGAACGACTTCACCGAGGTCAGGAACTCCCACAGCAGCGGCGCGACCATGATCAGCGCGCCTACCACCAGCACCACGTGCACCGGCCACGTCCGGCGCGCGACGCGCTCAGGCATAGTGCACCCACCTCTTCTGCGCCCGGAACTGCACGATGGTCAGCAGCAGGATGACCAGGAGCAGCACGAACGCGATCGCCGCCGCGTAGCCCTTGTCGTTGTCGACGAAAGCCCGCTCGAAGAACAGGAACACGATCGTCTGGTTCTCGTCGATCGCCGGGTTGCGCAGCGCCGCGCTGTTGGAGCCCAACATCAGGTAGATGACGTCGAACACCTGCAACGCGCCGATCGAGGTCAGCACGGTCACGAAGAACGCCGTGGGACTGAGCATCGGCAGGGTGATGCCGAAGAACTGCCGGATCGGCCCGGCCCCGTCGAGTTCGGCGGCCTCGTAGAGGTCCTTCGGGATGCCCTTCAGGCCCGCGGCGAAGATCACCATGTTGTAGCCGACCGTCATCCAGATCCCGACGACCGCCGTGGCGTACAGGGCGAACCTCGGATCGGCGACCCAGTGGTGGCCCTCGACGCCGGCCAGCGACAACACGTGGTTGATCAGGCCGATGTCACCGTTGTAGAGCCAGCGCCACACCATGCCGACCGCCGCCGGCATCGTGACCACGGGCAGGAAGTACAGCACCCGGTACACCGCCGCGCCCCGCAGCCCCGGCGTGTTGATCAGGGCCGCGAGCACCAGCGAGACCGGCACGCCCAGCAGCACCAACCCCGCGTACAGCAGCGTGTTCTTCAACGCCTTCACCACTTCCGGGTCGGAGAGGAGCTTGACGTAGTTCTCCGCGCCGACCCACGTGTGGCCGCCGAACGCGCCCCACTCGGTGAAGCTGTAGTACAGGGTCTGGAACACCGGCCAGATGTAGAACGCCAGCAGCCCCAGGCCGTTGGGCGCGATGAACGCCAAGCCCCACAGCCACTCCCGGCGGCGCAGGCGCCTGCGCACGGGTCGCCCCGCCACCGCGCGTTGCGGCGCGGCGACGGGGACCTCCTCCAGCGTGGTCACTTCTCCTTGCCCAGTTCCTCGTCCACGGCCTTGGCCAGCTCCCTGGCCGCGTCGGCGACGTCCTTCTCCCCCGTCCAGGCCTTGAGCAGCAGGTCTTCGGCGTGCTTGGCCCAGGCCGAGGTGTTCTTCGAGCGGGGCAACGGGACCGAGTCGGGGACCTGGTCGATGAACGCCTGGAGCTGGAACTGCGGGTGCGCCTTGACCCAGGTGTCCTGCGTGCCCTGGTAGGCGGAGATCACCGCGCCGGCCTCGGCCTGGATCTGCTGCGCCTGCTTGCCACTGGCGAACACGGCGAAGTCGGCGGCCTGCTTGGGGTGCTTGGACTTGGCGTAGGCGACGTTGGCCAGACCGTGGATGACGACGGCCTCCTTCTTGCCCTTGGGCAGCGGGGCCACGTCGACCTTGCCGGTCAGATCGGCGTTCTTGGCGAACCCGTTGGCCTCCCACGACCCGCCGTAGTACATGGCGACCTTGCCGGAGGAGAACAGCTGGGTGGGCTCGGTGTCCGACATCTGCTGCACGGTCGGCGAGGAGCCGGACTTGATGAGGTCCACCCAGAACTTGAGGCCCTCGATCGTGGCGGGGTCGTCGAAGCCGGACTTGCGGCCGTCGGCGGAGATGACCGTGCCACCGGCCTGGAAGATGGTGTTGTAGTAGTTGGCCTGGGAGTCGGCGGGGGCGGCGATGCCGTACTGCCCCTTGGCGGGGTCGGTCAGCTTGGCCGCGGCGGCCTTGAGGTCGTCCCAGGTCCAGGACGCGTCGGGGTGCTTGACGCCGGCCGCGTCGAAGAGGGCCTTGTTGTACCAGAGACCGATGGTGTCGTAGTCCTTGGGCAGCCCGTACTTCTTGCCCTCGAAGGTGTAGAGGTCCACCAGGGACTTGGGGTAGGCGGCGGTGTCCACGCCGGCGGCGGCGATCTGCTCGTCCAGCGGTTGCAGGACGCCCTGCGAGGCGTAGAGGCCGATGCGGGGTCCGTTCATCCAGAACACGTCGGGCGCGCTGCCGCCGGTGACCGCCGTCTGGAGCTTGGTCCAGTACTCCTTGTTGGCGGTGAGCTGCACCTTGACCGTCACGTCGGGGTGGGCCTTGGTGTACTCCTGCGCGATCTTCTCCATCGCGGACTGCTGGTCCTTGTCCCAAATCGCGTAGGTCAAGGTAACCGGCCCGCCATCCCCAGCCCCACCCCCACCACAGGCCGCACCGCTCACCGCGACCGCAGCCACCGCGACCGCCTTCCACCACCGGTTGCCCATGTGCACTCTCCTCGCGCCAGGTTGTGCTTGCGAGGCACACTAGGTGCGCATTCTTGCTCGGTCAACGATGGTTTATTACAACTTCGCTCATCACTGAGCGTGTTTTGCGCAGCTTTGCGCGTGAGCGCGGGACGCGTTCAGCCACGTGGGACCGGTTCAGAAACCGGCGGAGAGGCGGCCCCGGCACCACTCGCAATCCCTCCGCTCGCGCCACGCCGGGGAGTGTCGGTGGCTCATGCGATGATCGAACCGGGGGCCGGAGGCCACGCCCGCGAAGCCTCGAACGCAAATCGCCACCACCAAGCCTCACCCAAACCAGGCACGCAGACCCCGCGCCGAGCCTCACACCCAGGCCCGCGCCCGGCCAGGCCGAGGCCCAGGCCTCGCCCGCCAGGCTCACCCTCGAGCCCGCCCGCCAGGCCCCAACCCGCCAGCCCACCCGCCAGCCGCGCCCGCGATGCCCGCGACAGACCCCACCCGCCAAGCTCACCCCCGAGCCCGCCCGCCAAGCCTGCGCCACCCCCGCCGCCCGCCAAGCCCTGCCCGCCAAGCCTGCGCCACCCCTGCCCGCCGCCGACTGCCCGCCGCTGCCCGCTGCCCGCCGAGCCCCCCGCCAAGCTCACGCCCGAGCCGACCCGGCGAGTCCGCCCGCCAAGCCAGGCAGCCCGCCCAGTCCGCGCCGACCCTGCCCGCCGCACCCCGCCAAGCCCGCCCGCGAGGCCGCGTCAAGCCGCGCCCGATTTACGCGGGTCCGGGGCTTCGCCGCGCATTGGCGGGTGGAGCCGCGCCGGCGGTTCGGCTCCGACAGCAGCGATCAAGCAGTGGCGGCAGCGATCAGGCAGCGCGATCGGGCAGCGGCGGCGGGCAGCAGCAGTGGCGGTGGTGAGCCGCGGCGGTGAGCGGCGAGTGGCGGCGGGCGGCGGCAGGGAGCGGTGGGCAGCGGTCAGCGGTGGGCAGTCGGCGGCGGGCAGCCAGCGGCGGGCAGCGGCAGCGGGCAGCCAGCGAGTAGCAGGGGCGGCGCGGTCGGGCAGGGGCAGCCTGGCGGTGGCTGCGGTGGCAGTGGTGGCGGCGGCCGAGCGGCAGGGATCAGGCGGCAGCAGCAGGGGGGCGGGTGGTGGCGGCTGGGTGTGTCGGGGTCAGGCGGAGAGGTCGCCGAAGTCGAGGGTTAGTTGGGTGGTCAGGCGTGGGGGGCCCGAGGTGTGGCGGCGGGCGTCCAGGCACAGGCCGCAGTCCACCGGGTCCGTTGTCGGGAAGTACACCTGCCACCACGGCCTACCGGCCGCGAAGTACCCGGCGTGGCAGTCCGGTGCCGGGATCTCCACACCGCGCTCGTCCAGCACGAACCCCGCCCGGTGCACGGTGCGGTTGCGGCCGATGCGCAGGCCTCGGCCCCGGAACTGCTCGGCCGCCCACGCCTCGCCGGGCACGCCGGGGTGCGGGTCCAGGTCCGGGCCGGGGGCCGGGTCGCCGAACAGCGGGAGGGTCACGTTCCCGATCGTGCCGACTTTCTTTCGCGCCCGCCAGGCAACCGGGGTAGAACGGGACCCGGAAACCCCCACCGGACGCGACGAAGGGACTCGATCATGGGCGTCGAGAACGAGGTCTTCCGGCAGGCCGACGCGGTGGACCTCCCCGAGGGCGACACCGTCGACCAGCGCATCCCGGTCGACCCGGACGCCGAAACCGACGACCTCGAACCCCTCGGCGACGCGTGGCTGCACGCCGACCCGGCCGACGTCGCCGACCAGCAGCGCGTGGTGCCGCTGGACGACGAGCCCGACCACGTGTAGCGACACCGGGAGTACGCTCCGCCACATGTCAGCGGCACGGGCGGAGTTCGGCCGGCGGCTGCGGGAACTGCGGACGGCCGCCGGCCTGACCCAGGCGGGGCTGGGCCGCCTCCTCGGCTACCACCACTCGCTGATCAGCAAGGTCGAGGCGGGCACCCGCCGGCCGCCGCCCGACCTGGCGGTCAAGTGCGCCGACCTCCTAGGCGACGAACTGACCAGCCTGTGGTCGGCCGTCGAGGACGAGCGGCGGGAGGAATCCGCCTCGGACGTGGTCGCGGGGCTCAAAGCCGTCCTCGCGGCCTACGAGCGCTTCAACGACGGATTCGGCGGCGTCCCGATCATCCCGGCCCTGGAGGGCCAACTCCGCACCGTCACCACCTGGCTCGACGAGAGCCGCGACCCGGCGCTGCCCGGCTTGGCGGCGGGCCTGGCGTTCCGCTGCGGCTGGGCGCACGTGGAGAACGGTCGGCCCCGGACGGGCGCGCTGTGGCTGACCCGCGCGGCGACCTGGTCCCGAACCGCCCGCGACCCCACGACCGCCGGTACCGCGGTGACGTACCTGGGTGTGATCGCGCTGGTCCAAGGCCGCCTGGCGAGCGCCGCACGACACGCGGCACGGGCTCGCGAAGAGGCTCCCGGTGACTCGACGGTGGACTTCCTGGCTTCGCTCTTGGAGTCCCGAACCCACGCGGCGGCAGGTGCCGAAACACAATGCCTGCGCGCGTTGGACCGTGCCGAACGACTCGCCCCGAACCTCCATCCGCGGTTGATGCTGCTGGAAGCCGGTCGGGCGGCGTGCTTCCGAGACTTGGCGGTGCGGCGTGAAGCGCCGGTGTTGGCACGCCAAGCCGTCGAGCACGCGCGCGCCGCCCTGCGCCGGACCCCGGTGGACTCGCGGCCGAGTCGGGCGTTGTTCGCCGTGCGGCTGGCCGACGCGTACGCGTGCGCGGCGGAGCCCGAGACCGCGGTGGCGACGGCCGTGACCTGCGTGGACGCGCCGTGGGGCGGGGACTTGGTGCGGCGGGAGTTGGCCGGGTTGAAGCAGCGGCTGGTCGCGCGGTGGGGACGGGTGCGCGAGGTGCGGCGCTTCACCGACCTCATCGGCTGAACTTCACACGTGCCACAGGGGTTGGCCGTGCCAGGGCGCGGACGCCGCGTCCCGCTCGGCCTGGCGGCGGGTCCGGCCACCGAGGCGTTCCAGGTAGAGCTTCCCGTCCAGGTGGTCCACCTCGTGCTGGAAGCAGCGCGCCAGGTACCCCTCCGCCTCGATCGTGATCTCGTCGCCCGCGAGGTCCTGGCCGGTGCAGCGGACGCGACGGGCGCGCGGCGTCGGGTAGGCCAGGCCCGGCACCGACAGGCAGCCCTCCTCGCCGTCCTGGAGACCTCCCGGCAGGCGTTCCACCTCCGGGTTGACCACGCAGCCACGGCCTTGCGGACCGCAGTCGTAGACGAAGACCCGCAGGTCCACACCCACTTGGTTGGCGGCCAGGCCCGCGCCGGGGGCTGCGGCCATCGTGGCGAACATGGCCTCCACGAGCTGCCGCAGGTCCTCGTCGAACTCGGTCACCGGGCGGGTCGGGGCGTGCAGGACCGGTTGGCCCAGCAGGACGATCGGCTTCACCGGGTCACCTCCTCGGGCGTGGCCAAGGGGAACAGGCGGGTGACGACGGCTACCGGCGCCGCGTCCGGTGGCCGGGTGGCCGGGTCCTGTTCGCGGTCGAAGTAGGGGGCGACCAGGTCGAGGATCGACGCGGCCAGCTCGTCCAGCTCCGCCGGGGTGAGGTGGACGGTGTAGGTCGCGGCGGCCTGGCGGCGCCACTCGGCCGGGTAGTCGTCCCGCCGGGACCGCCAGCGCGCGTACCGGTGGTTGTCCCGCTCGTCCATGCGGTCCCCCTCGTCGGCGACCACGAGTCGCCACGGCTTCTCCTTGGCGTTGCGCCCGCCGACCGGCTCCACCAGGCCGAACCTGGCCAGCTGCCGCAGGTGGAAGGACGTGTCACCGCTGGTGACGCCCAGCCGCGCCGCCGCCTGCGACGCCGTGAGCGGGCCGTCGGCCAGCAGTTCCAGGAGGGCCACGCGCAACGGGTGGCTGCGGGCTCGGGCTTCGTCGACCACGACGTCGGGCATGATCGCAAAGTACACTTTGCAGAGTTTCCTTTGCAATCGCGGGTTCCCCTCCCCCGGCTCACGATGGACCGGTGCGCGACCGCCTGCTCACCACCGGGTTCGTCCTGCTCACCGCGGCCGACCTGGGCTATTTCACGGCGATCGGCGTGGCCGTCTACGCGCTCCCGCTGTACGTGACCGGGCCGCTGGGCGGTGACGAGGCCGCCGCCGGGCTCGCGTTCGGGGCGTTCGCGGTGTCGGCCCTGGTGCTGCGGCCGTTCGCAGGGGTGCTGACCGATCGGCTCGGGCGGCGTCCGCTGCTGGTCGGCGGGGCGTTGCTGTGCGCGGTCGGCATGGCGTTGACGGCGCTGGCCGAGTCGACGCCGGCCGTGGTCGCGTTGCGGTTGCTGCTCGGGGTGGCGGAGGCGGCGTTCTTCGTGGCGGGGTTCGCGGCGCTGGCCGACCTCGCCTCGCCCACGCGGTTGGGCGAGGCCCTCAGCTACAACTCGCTGGGCCTGTACCTGGGACTGGCGTTCGGGCCGCCGCTGGGCGAGGTGCTGGTGGAACGCGGCGGGTTCACCTGGGCGTGGCTCGGGGCGGCGGGGCTGGCCGTGGCGGCGGCGGTGCTGGCGGCCTTGATCGGGGAGACCCGCGGTCCGCACGAGCCGGCCCCGGTGCGCCTGGTCCACCGGCCGGCGATCGCGCCGAGCATCGGGTTCTGCACGTCGTTGGCGGCGATCGGCGGGTTCCTGACCTTCGCCGCACTGCACGCCCGAGACGTGGGGCTGACCAACACCAGCCTGCCGCTGTTCGTCTACGGGATCGTCGTGGTGGTCGGCCGGATCGCGTTCGCGCGGGTGCCCGACCGCCTGCCGTCCCTGCCGCTGGCCGCCGGCGCGCTGGCGTCGATCGCCTCCGGGCTGGTCCTGGCAGCGGTGTGGACCACTCCCCCGGGCCTGGTCGTCGGCACGGCCCTGCTGGCACTGGGCGTCACGTTCAGCACGCCCGCGTTCTTCTCGGCGGTGTTCGCCACCGCGCGCCCGCACGAGCGGGGTGCCGCGTCGGGCACCGCCAGCGCGTTCATCGACCTGGGGTTGGGCGGCGGGCCGATCCTGCTGGGCCTGGTCGCGCGGTCGGCGGGCATCCCGTGGGCGCTGGCGGGCGCGGGGCTGATCGCGCTGGCCGGGTGCGCGTGGACGCTCACGCTTGTGCGCGTTGCCGGTCGTGGTGCCGCCGCGCCTTGAGGCGGTTGCCGCAGGCGGTCATCGAGCACCACTGGCGGCGGCCGGTGCGCGAGGTGTCCACGAAGTGCAGGACGCAGTCCGGGTTGGCGCACTTGCGGATGCGGCCGGGGTGCTCGGCGCGCAACCGAAGGAAGTCGCGCAGGCACACCCAGGCCGCGTGCCACCGGGGGTCGGCGACGTCCGGGTGCTCGGCGTCGACAGTGAGCCGCAGGCGGCCGTGGGCCAGCAAGGGGTTCAGGGCGTCGAGGGTCGCCGGGTCGGCGATGACGGCGGCGATCGCATCGCGGACTTGCGCCAGTTCGGCGCGCGGGACGGGGTCGGCAGGTAGGCCGTGGTCGGTGAGCCAGGCCCGGGTCAGCTCGTCGTGGTCGAGGACGTCGTACGAGGTCGTGCCGGTGATCCACCGGGTGTTGAGGAGGTCGATGCCCAGGGGCTGGTCGTCCAGCGGGCGGTCGGGCCAGTCGCGGGCACGCAGAGCGTCGGCGAGCACCCTCGTCCTCCTAACCGTTTTCGGACACTTGACAGGTTAGCACGGGTCGTGCTTGGGTTTGATCTAACCGTTCTGAGCGACTTGAACAGTTAGGTGAACACCGTGACCACGTACCACCACACCGACATCGACGGCCTGAGCGTGTTCCACCGCGAGGCCGGGCACCCGGACGCGCCCGCGATCGTGCTGCTGCACGGGTTCCCGACCAGCTCGCACATGTTCCGCGGCCTGATCCCGGCCCTGGCCGACCGCTACCGCGTGATCGCGCCCGACCACATCGGGTTCGGGCACAGCTCCGCGCCGTCGGTGGACGAGTTCGACTACACCTTCGACCGGCTGACCGAGGTGACCACGAAGCTGCTCGACCGGCTCGGCGTGCGGCGGCACGCGCTCTACATCCAGGACTACGGCGCGCCCATCGGCCTGAAGATCGCCTCCCGGGACCCCGAGCGGGTCAGCGCGATCATCACCCAGTCGGGCAACGCCTACCTGGAGGGGTTCACGCCGTTCTGGGAACCGCTGTTCGCCTACGCCACCGCGCCCGGCCCGGACACCGAGGCCGCCGTGCGCGCACTGCTCACCGAGGACGCCACGCGCTGGCAGTACACCCACGGCGTGAAGGACGCGAGCCGGATCAGCCCCGACACGTGGACCCACGACCAACCCCTGCTCGACCGACCGGGCAACGCGGAGGTGCAGCTGGCGCTGTTCCGGGACTACAAGAACAACCTCGACGCGTACCCGGCGTTCCAGCAGTACTTCCGGGACAGCCAGGTGCCGCTGCTGGCGGTGTGGGGGCGCAACGACGAGATCTTCGGACCGGACGGCGCGCTGGCCTACCGCCGCGACCTGCCGGACGCGGAGATCCACCTGCTCGACGCCGGCCACTTCGCCCTGGAGGACCAGCTCGACACCGTCGCTGGCTACGCGCGCGGCTTCCTGGACCGAGTGCTGGGCTAGACGAGTAAGGCGCGCCGCTTTTCCGCCGAAGGCGTTACGCCCGCAGGGCGGGGAGCTCTTGCGTTCCGCCAAGCGGCAGCGACCACGGGAAGGGCCTCGGTTTCTTTCCCCGTCCGGCCTG
>NZ_JBBEGC010000147.1:0-16767 GCF_037401995.1 Saccharothrix sp. CCNWYY140 | reverse complement strand
TAGCCCTTCGGGCAGGCCATACGGGGATGACGGAAGAAGCCCAAGTTGGGAGGTCTGCTGCGCGAGCTACTACGAAAAGCGCGCCCTTCGGGCGGGAGGAGCTGTGGGGGCGAAGAGCGTGCCCTGCGCCTCTGGCATCCCGACTTGCGCATTACTCGTCTAGCGGCGTGGCTAAGCCGTCAGATGGGACGCGCGGCGTGGTGGAGCCTTCGGGCGCGCAGCCTGGCGGCGTTGCCGAGCTGTCAGACGGGCAGTTTGCCGGCGGCCACCGCCGCCAGGCGCCGGGCCGGGGCGCAGTACTCCGCGCCCGGCCGGTCGCCCCGCACCGTCAGCACCAGCACGTCGATGGCGGCCCGCTGCGGCGACTGCGCCGGTTGGTGCGGGACGCGGACGGTGCAGCCCGCGCCCGCACCCGGCTCCAGCCGGACGTACGCCCACCGGCCATCCAGGTCGACCAGTTCGCCCTCGAAGCCCTCCCGCACCACGTGCTGGTCGTAGCGCAGGTTGACGCCCGGCCCGCCGACGCTGTCGAACCACTTGCAGCCCCAGTGCCCGAACACGTTCACCGGCTGCCCGCCGTCGATCCCCGCCAGTGTGGCCAGGGACCCGGCGTCCAGCAGCCCGCAAGCGTCGACGTGGGCCAGGGAACCCGCGGGGAACGGGGTGGCGCGCCGGGGCACCGGGCCGGCGGCGAACACCCGGAGCACGGCATCGGTCGCGGCCTTGGCCACGGTGCACAGGTCCAGCGGCGGGTTCTCCAGCTTCGCCGTCACGCGCACGGCGTACGCGTCGTCCACCACCACGGTCCGGTCGCACTCGCCGCTGTCCGAGGGCTCGTCGACGACCTCCATCGGCCGGCCCTGCACGGCCCGGGACGTCCGGGTGATCAGCTGGATCTCCACGTCCACCGGTTCGAGGCCCCCGACGTCGACCAGGGCGTCGCAGCGGTTGAAGTTGCCCTGGGTGGTGTCCACCTCGGTCTTGCCGAACTCCCGCAGCCGCGTGACGTCGAGCAGCGCGCACGGGTCGGCGGTGCGCTCGTCGCCGATGAGACCGACCTGCGCGGCGGGCGGTGCTGCGGCCGGCGCCCGTTGCTGCCAGAGCAGCGCCCCCGCTCCGAGCGCCACGACCAGGAGCCCGGCGGCGACCGGCAGGAGGCGGCGGCGCGACCGGACGGGGGTGGGTCTCCGCACCTGCGGCGGTTCCCAGTCGCCGACGACGTCCTTGAGCCGCAACCGGACCTCGTCGGCGGTCGGTCTGGCCCCGGGACGCGCGCGCAGCATCTCCGCCAGCAGCGGGGCGAGCGGGCCGGCGCGGCGCATCGGCGGGATCTCGCCGCGCCGGGCGCGCTTGAGGACCTCGTGCGGCTCGCCGCGGCCGAACGGCGGCTCCCCCTCGACGGCCGCGAACAGCGTGGCGCCCAGGGAGAACACGTCCGAGGCACGGCCGGCCGCGTGGCCGCTCGCCACCTCGGGCGCGGTGTAGGACGGGGTGCCGCTGATCCGGCCGTCGTCGGTGCGGGTCACCTCGCGCCAGATGGAGATGCCGAAGTCGGTCAGCTTGGCCAGGTCGTCCTCGGTGACCAGGACGTTGCCCGGCTTGACGTCCCGGTGCACGATGTTCTTCGCGTGCACGGCGGCCAGCGCGCCGGCGATCTGCACGCCGATCCGCGCCACCCGTTCCGGCGGCAGCGCGCCCCGGGCGGCGAGCACCTTGTCCAGGCTGTCGGCCGGCAGGTGCTCCATGACCAGCCAGCAGTCCTCGGCGTCGACGGTGTCGAAGACCGAGATCGCGTTGGGGTGGTGCACCTGGGCGGCGGTCTGGGCCTCGCGGCGGAACCGCTCGCGGTCGGCCTCGTCCGCCGCCTCGTGGGGGCGCTTGAGCGCGACCCGGCGCTTCAGCTTCCGGTCGAACGCGGACCAGACGATCCCACCCGACCCGGAACCGCGGGCGTCCTCCAGCTCGTAACGCCCGCCGACGACATCCCCCGTGCGCACGCCGAGTAGTCTAGTGACTCCATTCGGTGGGATCACGGCCCTCCGACCATTTCGGGGTGAATGGTTTTTTCACCGAAAACGGCGGACTCGTGGGCCGGGACCTCGCGGGTCAGGACAGCGAGTCCAGCAGCGCCAGGTCCGGTGGGACGAGGGTGGTCGACAGGACCAGTTCGCGCAGCAGGTTGTCGTTGAGCGCGTTGCCCACGGGCTCGCCGACCTCCTCGCGCAGCAGCCCGTGCACGCCGGCCGCCGACAGCCGTGCCCGCACGTCGGCGACCATGTGCTCCACGCGCTTGACGCCCCAGCCCGCGTCCGGCTGGAGTTCGTTGAGGATCTCGGCGGCGTGCTGGCGCGACACCGGCTGCGGGTTGGCCTCGTGCAGCAGGTAGCGCTGGCCGAGCACGACCAGCACCAGGTGCTCGTCGGGCGTGAGCCGCCACCGCTTGGGCGGCTGGGTCGCCGCGGAGTGGTGGGTCGTCGGGTGGTGGCCGTCCTGCCCGGCGACGTAGAGCTCCAGCAGGTGCTCGCGCTCGTGCGAGCCGCGGATGAACAGCGGCGTGTAGCCGTCGGACAGCGGCACCGGGTCCTCGTCGCGGAACAGCCACCGGGTCTTGGGCAGGCGGATGGGCAGCCGGCCGGTGTTGGTGACCCACCAGCGGCCGGCGCGGCGGGTCAGCAGGCCGTGCTGCCGGCTCACCCGCGGGTCCGTCTCGCCGACGCACACCTCGACGTCGGGCCGGTTGCGGCCGAACCGCACGCTGCGCCCCTCGACGGGGTCGACGCTGATCCGGCCGCTCACCGCGAGCGCGACGACGGCTCCGGGCGCGGCTCGCGGCACGTCGCGCGCCAGGCTTTCGGTGTTCATACCGCCTCCTCGGGTCACCGCGCAGTGTGGCGCAACCCGTCCGGGACCCCTCCCGGATGGTAGGGGTCCCGCGCGGTGGCGATCGACGACGTCACCCGACCCCGGCGTCCTGGTGCAGGGTCACCACGGTGCCGCTGTGCCGGGACCGCTCGGCCGCCCACACCACCTCGTGCGAGCGCAACGTCTCCGCCTGCTCGACGCCCCCGGCACCGCCCCCTGCGCCCGCCGGCGGTCCCCCGGCCGACGCGACGCTGTGGCACGTCATCGACGACCAGAGCGCGGAGATCCGGACCCGGCAGACCTCCATCGCGTGGTACCGGTCGACCTTCTACCGGGACATGCGGACCACCAAGGTGCAGGTGGAGAGCACGTTCGAGTTCACCGGCGCGGCGCCGGACTACCTCGCGGCCAACCAGTTCGAACTGCACCGGCCCTACACCCAGCGCCGCACCGTCAGCCTCAGCCGCGACGGCGACACCTGGCGCATCGGCGCGATCGAGAAGACCGCCTTGTCCAAGCCCGACCCGAAACCCGGCGGCTGAACCCCGGGTTCACCGGGCCGGACGCGCCAGGCCAGGACGACCAACATGCAGACGGCGACCAGGGTGTAGGACTCGCCGAGGACGTGCGTCCACCACGGCGACCCAGGCGCGGCCGGGAACACCCAGTGCGGCGCGAGGACGGCCGCCGCGGCGGCAGGCAGGGCGAGGGCGGGGCGTGCGGACAGGACGGCCGCCACCAGCAGCGGCGCGAGCCACACCCAGTGGTGCGACCAGGACATCGGCGACACCAGGGTCCCGATCGCCGCCGTCGCGAGCCACGCGGGCAGGACGCCGGGCGAGCGGACCACCACCCACCCGGCCAACGCCAGCACGACCACGACCGCGACCACCCACAACGACGGCACGCCCAGGCGCACCAGCATCCCGCGCACGGACTGGTTGCCAGGCAACGACACCTCGCCGACCCGGTCCGCCGACCACACCGCCCTGGTCCAGTAGTCCACCGAAGCGCCCGGCGCCACCGCGAACCCCACGGCCGTGGCCGCCGCGAACACCCCGGTCGCCCAACCGGCGGCCTCGAACCGCCTGCGGCACAGGAAGAACAGCACGAACACCAGCGGGGTGAGCTTCACCGCCGCCGCGAGGCCGACCAGCACACCGCGGGGCCACCGCGGGTGGCGGTGCAGGCAGTCCAGCGCCACCAGCCACAGCAGCAGGATGTTCACCTGCCCCCAGTACACCGTCTGCGCCACGGGTTCGAGTTGCAGCGCGCACACCACGGCGACGGCCGCGATCAGGTGGCGGCGTGGGTGGTCCGGCCGGACGCGGTCCACGACCAGCAGCAGCACGTGGTAGAGCGCCGCCACACTGCCCAGCGTCAGCAGCGCGGCGCCAATCGGGAACACCACCAGCACGGACAGCGGCAGCAGCGCGAACGGCGGGTAGGTGAACAGCGCGGGGTTCCCGCCGCCGTGCAGCCGGGTCGTGTAGAGGTCGCCGCCCGACCACCAGGTCAGCACGCCGGCCCGGTAGATGCGGGCGTCCGGGAGCGCGGGCAGGGTGTCGTCGAGCGACAACCCGATCCGCACCGCCACGACCGCGGCCAAGCCGAGCAGCAGCCACGGTCCGACCGGATGCCCCCAGCCACGCCGAAAACCATTCGCCAACACTTCGAATTCTCCCGGAAATCGGATTCCGGGAAGATAGCACCGCCCATTCGATCACTATTTCTGCGGTTATCCCACGATAATGTCACCCTATTTCGCAAAAATTCCACCCGATAGGGCGACAACCGCTTTACACGACCTCGACCACCGCCGCCGACCACGTGAAGCCGGCGCCCGCGCTCAGCACCAGCGCCAACTCCCCCGACTTCGCCCCCTCCGCCACCGCCGCGAGGTTCGCGCCGATGTCGCCTGCACCCAGGTGTCCCGTGGCGTGACCCAGGTCCACCGGTTTGGCGGTGGTCAATTCAGCCAGCAGGGGCCGGTAGACGCCGTCGAGTGCTCCTCGGTGCAGCCGGGGCAGGATCGCGCGGGTCAGGCGGGGGTCGTCGGGCTCCACGCACGCGTCCGACAGCGCCCCGGTCACCACCTGCCGGATCTTCTCCCGTTCCGTCGCGCCGAACCGCCCCGGCGGGCTGGTGCGCAGGAACGCCTTCTTGGTCGCGCGCGCGTCCACCGCCGGCCGGTACCAGCGCGGAGCCAGGGTGAACGGGTCGTCGCCGCGGTTCATGCGTTCCAGCTCCGGGGCGGCGACCGTGACGATGGACAGCAGGCGCAGGCGGGCGTCCTGCGGTCGGCCGCGGGACAGCAGGACGGCGGTGCCGCTGTCGCCGTAGACCGCGCCGTAATCGCCCGTCCAGCGCGAGAAACCCGGGCCGCAGAACCGGTCGCCGGTGGTCACCAGCGCCCTCTCCACCGCGGGATCGGCCATCAGGTGGGCCACGGCGGTCTGCAAGGCCGCCGCGCCGCCGTTGCACATCTGCTGGATGCCGACCGGCAGGGCGGTGGGCGCGCCCAGCCGGTCGGCGACGAAGTGGGCGGGTGACCAGAAGTCGTGGCCCTGGTGGTAGCTCCACGCGTGCGCCACCAGGCCCAGGTCCGCGCCGGACCAACCCGACTCGGCCAGCGCGGTCGAGCCCGCGAGCACCGCCAGTTCCGGACCCGAGTGGCCGTCGGTCACCGCCACCTCGTCGTACCCGGCCTCGGCGCCGTCGGACAGGTCCGGTTTCTCCCGGTCGCGGGGCAGCCAGACGACCGCGGCGGCGATGACGACCTCCGGCGAGACCTTCACCGCCCACCACCCGCGTTCAACTCCACAGCAGCCCTCCGTTGACTTCCATGACGTGCGAGTTGATGTAGGAACCGTCGTCGGAGGCCAGGAACACCACCGCGTTGCCGACCTCCTCGCCCCGGCCCGGCCGCCCGGCCAGCAGCCGCGCCTCGACCGAGTCCCAGACCAGGTCGTTCTCGGCCAGCCGCGCGCCCAGGCCCTGGTCGATGATCCCCGGGGCGACCGCGTTCACGGTGATGCCGGTGCCGGCGAACTCCGCCGCGCACACCTTGGTGAACATGTCCACCGCCGCCTTGGACACCGAGTACGCGCCCGCGCCCGGCGACACCCGCGTGGACAGCGCCGACGAGATGACGATGATCCGCCCGCCGCCCTGCGCCTCCAGGTACGGCACCGCCGCCTGGACGCAGTGGAACGTCCCGGTGAGGTTGGTGTCGATCACCTCGGACCACTCGTCGACGGCCAGGTCGCGCACCATGCCGTCGTTGCTCACGCCCGCGTTGCACACCAGCACGTCCAGCCGCCCGTGCCGCTCGTGGGTGGCGCGCATCAACGCCTCCACCGAGGCCCGATCCCGGACGTCGGTGTGGTGGAAGTGCACCCGGTCGTGCCCGACCTCGCGGATCAGCTCCAGGTCGCCGGTCGAGCGCGCGGCGCACACCACCCGCGCGCCCTCCAGCAGCGCCGCCTCCGCGATCGACCGGCCCAGGCCCCGGGTGCCGCCGGTGACGACGACTACCTTGCCCCGCAACCTCATCAGATGATCCCGATCATGGGCGCTTCGGTCGGCACGCCGTCCCACGGGTTGGTGTCGGCGTCGGCGGCGCGCAACAAGTTGGCCATCCGTTCGCGCAGGATGATGTTGGTGCCGTCGGAGTGCAGCCAGATCGCCGCGTCGCGCAGGAGCTTCTCGATGCCGTTCTCCCGCATCACGCCCGCGCCGCCCCACAACTCCATCGCCCGGCGCGCGGAGTCGAACGTGCGCTCCGAGGTGATCAGCTTGGGCGCCACCGCCAGCACCGGGTCGAAGGTTTCCGGCGTGCGGGCCTGCCACGCCGCCCGCCAGATGTAGGTGCGGCTGACGTCGACGTTGAGGTACATGTCCGCCAGGTACGAGCCGACCGCCTGGTGCTCGATGATCGGCACACCGCCCTGCACCCGCTCCCGGCACCAGCGCACGGTCCGGTCGAAGCACTCCCGCGCGATGCCCAGGGCGCACGAGGCGGCGTAGGCGTTGCTGGCCCGCAGCAGTCGGCCGACGCTGCGCAACGCGGTGCCGGGCTCGCCGAGCACGTCCTCGTCGGGCACGAACACGTTCTCGTAGAAGATCTCCGCGTTGTTGGCGATCCGCTCGCCGGCCTTGTCGTGCACCTTGCCGATGCGGAGGCCCTCGGCGTCGGTCGGCACGACGAACGCGGTCACGCTCTCCGTGAGCGGCCCGTCCCGGTCGGTGCGCGCGAAGCACAGCACGGTGTCGGCGCGGTTGGCGTTGGAGATGTAGTGCTTCATCCCGTTGAGCACGTACCCGCCGTCGACCTTCTCGGCGAAGGTCTGCATGCCCGCGCCGGGCTTGCGGAAGGGCAGGATGTTGTCCGAGCCCGCGGTCGGCTCGGTGAACGACGCCGCGAACAGCCCACGCGGGTTGGCGGCGTTGCGCCCGAGGTACTTCTCGCGCTGGTGCGGCGTGCCCAGCTCGTTGAGCATCTGGGCGAACTTCCAGTGCTGGGCGAGCACCACGGCGGTGCCCAGGTCGGCCGCCGCAATCTCCTCCAGAATGATCGTGTTCGTCACGTAGTCGGTGTCGGAGCCGCCGAACTGCTCTGGCAACGGCGCTTGGCGCAGCCCGGCCGCCTCGGCGGCCTCCACGAGGTCCCACGACCAGGCGTCGCGCGGGTCGGGCTCGGCGTCCAGCCGGGCCGCCACCGGGCGGACCACGTCGTCCGCGAACCCCCGGGCGATCTTGCGCCAGGTGACCATCTGCTCGGTGAGGGTGAAGTCCATGTTCTTTCCGCATCTACTCGTCCGGCCGCGGCAGGAGCGCGAACGGTGGGTACGCCTGGGGAATGAGGTGATCAGTCGCCGACCCGCGCCGGTCGGTGGGGTTGGAGGAGGGCGCACAGCGCGGCGGCGACCGCGGCGAACGCCGCCGCGACCAGGAAGGCCAGCTGGAACCCGCCCGTGAGCGCGTCGACGGAGCCGCCACCGGACCCGGTGCGCACGGCCGCCGCGGTGACCACGACGGCCAGCCCGATCGCCCCGCCGAGCCGGTAGGTGGTGGCGATGAGCCCGGAGGCCACACCCGCGAGGTCCGCGCCGACGCCCTGCGCGCCCGCGATGAACGACGAGGCCTGCGCGATGCCCCAGCCGAACGCCCACACCACCGAGGGACCCGCGATGTCGCCGAGGTAGTTCCCCTCGGCGGGCACCGCGGACATCCAGAGGGACCCGACGGCCGTCACGCCCAGCCCGAACGCGAGGGTCCCGCGCAGGCCGACCAGCTTGATCAGCCACGCCGTCCTGGTGGACACCAGCAGCAGCACCGCGCTGATGGGCAGGAAGACCGCGCCGGAGGCCAGTGGCCCGTAGTCGAGCACTTGTTGGAGGTACAGGGTGAGCATGAAGTAGGTGATCTGCCCGATCGCGCCGGTGAGCGCGATGACCGCGTTGCCCGCCGACACGTTCCGGTTGCCGAAGATCCGCAGCGGCACCAGCGGGTCGGCCACCCGCCGCTGCCACAGCACGAACCCCGCCAGCAGCACCAGCGCGACCCCGAGCAGACCGGAGGTCGACCACGCCGCCCACCCGTCCCGCTCGGTGCCGACGACCGCGTAGGCCACCAGCAGCAGCCCGGTCGTGCTGAGCACCGCGCCCAGCACGTCCGGCCGACCGACCCGCGGGACGCGGTGCTGGTCCAGGTGCCGCGACAACACCAGGACCAACACCCCGGCCGGCACGGCGACCAGGAAGTTCCACCGCCACGAGACCGTCGAGAGCAGACCGCCCAGCAGCATCCCCAGCCCACCGGCGAGGCCCGACATGGCCCCCCACCAGCCCAACGCCCGATGCCGCGCCCGCCCCTCGAACGCGGCCACCACCATCGTCATGGCCACCGGCGACATCGTCGCCGCACCCACCCCCTGCAACGCCCTGGCCGCGACCAGCGCACCCGCGCTGTCGGCCAGCCCGCACCAGAGCGAGGCCAGCGAGAACAGCACGGTGCCCGCCACGAACACCCGCTTGGTGCCGAGGGCGTCACCCAGCCGTGCGCCGAGCAGGAGAAGGCCGCCGAAGGGGAGGGCGTAGGCGTTGACCACCCAGCCGAGGTCGGCTTGGGCGAAGCCCAGTTGTTCCTTGATGGAGGGGAGCGCCACGTTCACGATGGTCGCGTCCATCGAGATCATGAACTGGGCGCCGATGAGGGCGGTCAGGATGAGCCGGGTGCGCGGTCCCGTCCTGGTCGTGGTCACTGCTGTGGTGCCTTGGCGTCCGGTAACAGCTCGGCGATCCGGATGGCCGCCGCGTCGAGGGAGTCGGCACGCAGGAGGACGGCGGTGGGGACGGTGATGCCCCATTCTTTTTGGAGCCGACCGCGGACCTCCAGGGCCATCAACGAGTCCATGCCCAGCGCGGTGACCGGCTTGCGAGTGTCGATCTTCGCCGCCTGCGCCCCGAGCACGGCCGCAACCCTCTCGACCAGGTGAGCCAACACCCCCGCCGCATCCGACGGCACACCCGCCGCCGCCGCGGTGCGGGCATCGGCGCTGGTGCTAGTGCTAGTGCTAGTGCGGACGTCGGTGCCAGCACGGGCTTCGGCGGCAGCGCGGGTGTCGGTGCCGCTGTCGGCCGCCGGTGCCGAACCGGTCCGCACGGAGGCCTTCTGCACCGATCGAGCCGGAACCGATCGTTGCGAAAACGATCGTTCTTGCCCCGAACGTTCCGGTCGCGGTCGGCCTTGCACCGGCACGATCGGCGCGGACCCGTTGCTGCTGCCGTTGCGCGAGAACGACACCGCCGGCATCTCGGGGACGACCGGCCGAGCCGGAGTCTCCGCCACTTCGACCCGCGCGGGAGCGACACCACCCGGCGGCACCACACGCAGACTGCCGCTCAACTCGATCACCGTGCCGGACGGGTCCTCCAGCCGGAACTCACCCTTCAGCGAGATCACAACGCCTGACCCGAGCATCGACCCTGCCACCGCCGGCACACCCGACGCCGCCGCACCGGACGCCGCCACCTCGGCGGACGTGGCCATGCCGGCATGGCTCGGCGCGGCATGGGTGGGCGCGGCATGGCTCGGCGCGGCGGGGCCGGGCGCGGCATGGTTCGGCACAGTGGGGGTTGGTTCGGTGTGGCGAGGCTCGTTCGCGCGCACCCTCAGTCCCCGCAGCTCGGCCACGATCTGCTCCCTGTCGTCCAGCACCACGACATCCGCCGTGGCGATCCCCTCCGCATCCACGTCCACCACCCGAACGTGGCTCCACACCGACGACGCCCGGTTCAGCACGCGCACCTCGGCAACGTGCTCGGCCAACATCCACACCGGCCGGTCGAACACCGCCAGCAACGGCGCGGCACACGCCTCCAAGAACGCCGGGTGCAACAAGTACCCCGCCTGCTCCCCCACCAGCGACGCAGGCAACCGCACCTTGGCCAGCGCCTCACCAGGCGCCCGCCACACATCGGTCACACCCCGGAACGTCTCACCCCACACCGTCCCGCCCCGCGCGGCCCACTCGTAGAACCGATCACCATCCCAGTGCTCGACGCACCGCGCCCCCACCTCGGCCACCGACTCGGCCGGCGGCGCGGACTCCAAACCGTGCACGGTCCGCACGTGGCCGGTGGCCCGCACACCTTCATCCGTACCCACCTCGAACCGCCACGCGCCCGCCTCGGTCGGATGCAAGTCGACCAGCAACGCGCCGGGAGACGGCAACAAAGCATCCACGAAGTCCACATCGGACAGCACCACGGGCATCCCACTGGCGGCATCGGTCGCGGCGGACCGCGCGGCCTCCAGCAACACGGTCCCGGGCACCAGCGGAACCCCGTTGACCTCGTGGTGCAGCAGGTACGGGGTGGCGGCGGGGTCCAAAGTGGTCTCCCAGGGCCGCGCGGATCCACCCTCGGCCACCGCACCGGAACCACCCTCGGCCAGCCAGTGCCGCACCCGCTGCCACGGGTAGTGCGGCAACGGCACACAGCGGCCACCGGGGTAGAGCGACTCCAGCCGCACGGGCGCGTTCTTCTCGTACAACGTGCCGTACCCGCGCAACATCGCGGCCCGCTCAGGCTGCTCACGCCGCAGCGTCGGCAGAGCATGTCCCTGCACACCGAGCTCGGCCACCGTCTCCTGAACCGCGTTGACCAGCAACGGGTGCGGGCTGATCTCGACGAACACGGTCGGCCCGACACCGGCGGTCGCGGCGACGGCGTCGACGAAACGCACCGGTTGACGCAGGTTGCGCACCCAATACCCGGCGTCGAGCCCCTGTCCGTCCGTCAGCTCGCCGGTCACGGTGGAGTGCAACGGAATCGTGCCGGCGCGCGGCTCCAGGCCCACCAGGCGCTCGGCCAGCTCCTCCAGGATCGGGTCCATCTGCACACTGTGCGAGGCCACGTTCACCTTGACGGGACGGCAGAACACGCCCTGCTCGTCCAGCTTGCGCTGGAGTTCGGCGATGGCCTCGGGGTCGCCGGAGACCACCGTCGAGTTGCGGCTGTTGCTCACCGCGACCGACACCTTGTCGGCCACGTCCGCGATGACCGCCTCGGTCTCGGTCACCGACAGCTCCACCACGGCCATCGCGCCCCGCCCGGCCAGGCCGCGCATGAGCGAGCTGCGCCGGCAGATCACGGCGGCCCCGTCTGCCAGCGACAACGCGCCGCTGACGCACGCGGCGGCCACCTCGCCCATGCTGTGCCCGATCACGACGTCCGGCTCGACGCCCCACGCCCGCCAGGTCTCGGCCAGCGCGACCTCCATCGCCCACAGCGAGGGCTGGACGACGTCGATCTCCTCCCACGTCGCCTCGGGGTCGCGCAGCTGCTCGATCACCGACCACCCGGCCTCGGCGCGGATGGCCTCGTCGCAGCGGAACATCGCGGCGCGGAACGCGGGTGAGGTGTCCAGGAGTTCGCGGCCCATGCCCGTCCACTGCGAGCCCTGGCCGGGGAACACGAACGCGATCCGCGCGCGGTCGGGCGAGGTGAACTCCGCGTCCCCGTGCAGCAGGGCGCGCAGCTGTTCGGCGACGCCCTCGCGGGTGCTGTCCACGACGGCCAGCCGGTGGTCGTGGTGGGTGCGCCTGCTCGCCGCCGTGTAGCAGACGTCGGCCAGGTCCGCGCCGTGCCCGGCGCCGCCGACGCCGAAGTAGGACAGGTAGAACCGGATCGCCTCGCGCAACGCCTCGTGCGACCGGGCGGACAGCGTCAGCAGGTGGTCCTCGCCCTGCTCGGTGACCGCCGCGTCGACCTCCCGCCTTCCGGTGGGCACGTCCGGCTGGGTGAGCACGACGTGGGTGTTGGTGCCGGAGATGCCGAACGCGCTCACGCCCGCCACCAACCGCTTCTCGTCGTCCAACGGCTGGGTCCGGGTCGGCAGCACCAGCGGCAGCTCGCCCCACGGGATGGCCGGGTTGGGCGTGGTGAAGTGCAGATTGCGCGGCACTGTGCGGTGCTTCAGGCACAGCACCGCCTTGATCACGCCGATCACGCCCGCGGCGGCTTCGGCGTGCCCGATGTTGGTCTTGACCGAGCCGACGAACGCCCGCCGGCCGGGCTCGCGGCCCTCGCCGAGCACGGCGGCCAGCGCGCCCAGCTCGACCGGGTCGCCCGCCTGGGTGCCGGTGCCGTGCGCCTCGACGTAGTCCACTTCGGACGGTGCTATGCCCGCGTCGCGGTAGGCCTCGCGCAGCATGGCCTCCTGCCCGCTGGGCGCGGGCGACATGAACAGGCCGCTGCCCGCGCCGTCGTTGCTGGTGCCGACGCCCTTGATCACCGCGTGCACCGGGTCGCCGTCGGCCAGCGCCGCCTGGAGCGGCTTGAGCACCAGCACGCCGATGCCCTCGCTGCGCACGAACCCGTCCGCGGACGCGTCGCCGAACTTGCACTTGCCTTCCGGGGACAGCATCCCCGCGGACGAGAACGCCACGCTCTCCCACGGGCTGAGCACCAGGTGCGCGCCGGCCGCCAGCGCCATGCTGGACTCGCCCGAGCGCAGGCTCTGGCACGCCAGGCTCAACGCCATCAGCGACGACGAGCACGCGGTGTCCACGGTGACGCTCGGACCGGTCAGGTCGAAGGTGAACGACAGCCGCCCGGCGATCGCCGACCGCGCGCCGCCACCCATGACGCCGTAGATGTTCGGCTCGCCCTGGCTCTGCATCTCCCAGTAGTTCGAGCCGTCCGAGCCGACGAACACGCCGACCCGGGTGCCCGCGAGCCGGCCCAGGTCCTGCCCGGCGTCCTCCAACGCCTCCCAGGCGCATTCGAGCAGCACCCGCTGCTGCGGGTCCATCGCCGCGGCCTCGCGCGGCGAGATCGAGAAGAAGGGCGCGTCGAACCCGTCGATGTTCTCCAGGAACCCGCCGCGCCTGCTGATGATCCGGCCGGGTTTCGGCCCGTCACCGTCGTAGAAGTCGTCGACCGGGTACCGCGAGGTCGGCACCTCGGACACCGCGTCGACGCCGTCGACCAACATGCTCCAGAAGTCGTCGAGCCCGTGCGCGCCGGGCACCCGGCACGACATGCCGATGATCGCGATGTCCCGGTCGCCGACCGGTGTGGTCGGGTCCGGCTTCCCGCGGGTTCGCCCGTTCCTCCTCGCCGCGGTTTTCCGCGCAGCGGTGGCCATCGTCAATTGCCCCCAATCAATTGCGCTGGACCGGCGCGCCCGCCACCGCGCGGCGACGGGCACCCGGCTCCCTTCGGATCGCGGTGGGCCGCGGTCAGCCCACGGTCAGCACGACCTTGCCGCCCGGCAGCGCGCGTTCCCGCATCCGCGTGACGGTCTCGGCCAACCCGGACCAGTCGGCGACGTGGCCGGGGTCGGCGACGAGCTTGCCCGCCGCGACCAGGTCGACCAGGACGCGCAGGTCGGCGTCGGTCGGGTCGGTGGCGGCGTAGGACATGTAGTTCTCCAGCCGGACGCCCTCGTGGCCGAGGAAGTCGTAGACGTTGATCGCGGCCTTCTCGCCGGAGCTGGCGCCGAGCACGACGATCACGCCCTTGGGCGCGACCTTCGTCAGGGCGGCGGACAGCGCGGTGCCGCCCACGGACTCCTCGATGAGGTCGAACGTGCCCGACGCCTCGCCCACCTCGGTCACGACCTCGGTGGCGCCCAACGCTTTGAGCTCCTTCTCCACCTGGTCGGCCTTGGTGGTGACGGCGGTGACCTCCGCGCCCGACAGCGCCGCGAGCTGCACGTGGAACCGGCCGACGCCGCCGTTCGCGCCGGTGACCAGGACCCGGCGGCCGAGCAGGCTGCCGCCGAGGCGCAGCGTGCGCAGGGCGGTCAACCCGGCCATCGGCAGCGCCGCCGCCTGCTCCATGCCGACCGCGTCGGGCAGCACGGCCAGCCGCGAGACGTCCACGGCGGCCGACTCCGACCAGCCCGCGTTGTCCACCATGCCGACCACCCGGGTGCCGGGCTGGGGACCGGACCCGTCCGCCGCCGACTCCACGACCACCCCCGCGACGTCCTGCCCGGGCCGCCAGCCGCGCGGTCGCATCGCGAGCAACGCCAACTCGCCCCGGTTGACGGAGAAGGCACGCACCGCCACGACCGCCTCGTGTGCGCCGGGCTCCGGCTGCTCGGCCTCGGTGAACTCGACCGGCCGGTCGCCGTCGGGGGTATTGATCACAGCACGCATCGCTTGGCCTATCTCTGGGAACGTGACCGATATTCGGCAGTCAATCGCGCCTTGACGATTCGACCAAGCATCAATACGTTAACATTGGGATCACCGATCGTGATGGATCAACCGGGGGAATTGTTCCAGGTGGAACTGCGTCAAGTGGACTACTTTGTGACGCTCGCGGAGGAGCTGCACTTCGGCCGAGCGGCGGAGCGGCTGCACGTCGTGCAGCCCGCGGTGAGCCAGCAGATACAACGGTTGGAGCGGGAACTGGGGGTCCAGCTATTCGACCGGACGAGAAGACGGGTGAGCCTCACGCGGGCCGGCGAACGCCTTTTACCCGAAGCTTATGCGGTGTTAGCTTCGGTGAAACGAGCCGTCGATATCGTGACCGACCACGGGGAGGGTGAGGCCCCGGTATTGCGCATCGGGACCACCGAGGGGCTGGGCGAGCGGCTGGACGTGATCCTGGCCAGGCTGCGCGAGCTGCGGCAGGACGTCCAGGTGAGCCTGCACAGCGTGCCCAACTGGTCGAGGCTGGAGCACGTGCGCGACGGGCAACTGGACGCGGCCCTGGTCCGGCTGGTCAAGAACCGCAAGGGCCTGGAACTGATCCCGGTGTGGGAGGAATGCCTGGTCGCGGTGCTGCCCGCGGGCCACCGCCTGGCCGGCAAGCCCGCCCTGGCCCTGCACGAGCTGGCGGAACTGCCCCTGCGCCTGGTGCCGAGGGAGGCCAACCCGGCGTTCTTCGACTTCGTCCTCCAGGCCTGCCGGGACGCGGGCTTCGAACCGAGACTGGCCGCCCCGTTCACCACCTTGCAGAACACGTTCGCCGAGATCGGCGTCGGCCAGGCGTCGTGGACGTTGATGTACGAGGGCATCATCGGGACGGTGGTCCCCAAGCGCGTGGCATTCCGCCGCCTGCTGGACCCCCAGGTGCGAATCCCGACCTCACTCGCCGTCCGCTCGGTCACCCCATTGCTGGAGAATCTCGCGGAAGCCTGCCGCTTCGCCGCCGAACACGCCGCCACAACCCGCGCCTGATTCCGCCCGAACACGACAACCCACCCCAAATCCGACGGCACGGATCGACCGCGCCTTTCGGACAATCCCGCGCGGTTCGTCGGCACGTGGGCTCACCAGGGGGCGCGGAATGCCTTGTGCCCCAGGCGTGGGTGATCGAGTTCGGGCCGGCGGCGCCGGTTCGGCCGGAGGTGGCGGCGCGGGCCTGTCCTCCGGCGAGTCCCACACCGCCGGCTCACCCCGGGCGACCGCGGACTCCACCACACGGCGGAACGGTGGGAGTCCCCACAACGGTACCTCCACCTCGTCACCGTACCGACGCCTGAGACGGTCGAGCCCGGACTGTTGACCTCCGGGCCGTGCGCACTCCACTCTGAAGAACGAGAACGGGCTAAACAATTGCTCAAATGTTTAGCAGCACCCCCACCGCCGCCCCAACAATTCAACATAACCGCAGGTCAGCGGCTACGGCGGCCATCATGGGCATCCCGTTCGAAAAAGTTGCGCAACCTCCACGGAAAGGGCAGGTGTCATGTCAATGCAACGACGCAGCCTCATGACCAGATTCAAATCGGTCAATGTCGGGGCGGCGGTGGTGAGTGCCGCGTTGCTGGCCGGCGCGGCGACGCTCGCGGCGGTGCCGGCCGGGGCCGCGGTGGCCGGGTGTTCGGTGAACTACACCGTGGCGTCGCAGTGGCAGGGTGGGTTCACCGCCAACGTGTCGTTCACCAACCTGGGTGATCCGTTGACCAGCTGGACGCTGGGGTGGTCGTTCGGCGCCGGGCAGACGGTGACGCAGGCCTGGAACGCGACCGTGACGCAGAACGGGTCGGTGGTGGACGCGAAGAACGTCAGCTACAACGGTTCGGTCGCCACGGGCGGTGTGGTGTCGTTGGGGTTCAACGGGTCGTGGACGGGCAGCAACCCGGTCCCGTCGAGCTTCTCCCTCAACGGGGTGCAGTGCACGGGCACCACCACGACGACGACCACGACCACGACCAGCACCACCACGACGACCACCACCACCACGCCCGGCGGCTGCACTCTCCCGTCGAGGTACCGCTGGACGTCGACGGGTGTGCTGGCCAACCCGAGGTCGGGTTGGGTGTCGCTCAAGGACTTCACGACCGTCATGCACAACGGCAGGCACCTGGTCTACGGGACCACGCACGACTTCGGCGACAGCTGGGGTTCGATGAACTTCGGGTTGTTCACCAACTGGT
>NZ_JBBEGC010000146.1:0-16809 GCF_037401995.1 Saccharothrix sp. CCNWYY140 | reverse complement strand
CAGGCCATACGGGGATGACGGAAGAAGCCCAAGTTGGGAGGTCTGCTGCGCGAGCTACTTCGGGCGCCCTGCGGGCGGAAAGCGCGTTCCTTAGGTGCTGGTCGATACGCTTTGGCTATGAGCGACAACCACGTTGTGGTGATCACGACCACTGATCGCGAGGATGCTGCTGCCAGTCTCGCCCGTGCGTTGGTCGAGCAGAGGTTGGCGGCGTGTGTGCAGGTCAGTGCCCCTGTTCGCAGTGTCTACCGGTGGGAGGGGGAGGTGCAGGAGGATCGGGAGTGGCAGCTGTGGATCAAGACTGCCTATGACCGCCTCGACGAACTGACCGACTTCATCCAGGCCAACCACTCCTACGACACCCCCGAGGTCATCGCCCTCCCCGTCCTCGCCGGCAGCCCCGACTACCTGGCCTGGATCACCGAGCAGACTCGCTGATCCCCAACGCCCTCGCCACCAACGTCGCCGTGTGCACGGGTTCCGCCGTCGTTCCTTGTCGCACTTGGGTTCGGCAGCTGAACCCGTCCGCGACCACGGCCGTCCCCTCCGACGCTCCACGGACAGCGGGCAGCAGTTCCAGTTCCGCCACGGCCATCGACACGTCGTAGTGACCCTTCTCGAAGCCGAAGTTCCCCGCCAGGCCGCAGCACCCGGACACCATCGAAGCGCTCACGCCGGCCCGTTCCAGCAACTCCCGATCGGCCGCCGTCCCCGACTCCGCGTACTGGTGGCAATGCGGCTGCACCACGGCGGATCCGTTCTCCGCCAACGGTTCCAGCAACGGCGACACGTGCTCGGCGAACGTCCGCACCGACGACGCCAGTCGCACGACGTCCGGGTCGTCGCCGGCGACCTCCAAGGCATCCGATCGCAGGAAAGCGGTGCAGCTGGGCTCCAAGCCCACCACCGGCACGCCGTCCCGCGTCCACGGCCGCAGCGCCCTTGCGGTTCGCCGCACGACTCGTCCGGCCATGTCCAACTGGCCGGTGGAGAACCATGTCAGGCCGCAGCACACCGCCGACCTAGGCACCTCCACGCCCTGCCCCACGTGACCCAGCACCGCCGCCGCGTCCAAGCCGATCCGGGGTTCGAAGAAGTTCGTGAAAGTGTCCGGGAACAGAACCACCCGTTCCCCTTCTCCACCACCCTTGAACTCCCGCTGGAACGTGTGACGGGCCGGCGTTGGCAAAGGGCGTTCGGCGGCCACACCGGCGAAGCGGGCGAATCGGGACGTCACGCCGTTCACCAGACGCATCCGCAGCCACAGCGGGAGCCAGCCCATCGAGTAGTGCGACAACGGTCGTACTCGACGCTTGTAGTGGTGGTGCAGGAATTCGGCTTTGTAGGTGGCCATGTCCACGTCCACCGGGCAATCCCGCTTGCAGCCCTTGCACCCCAGGCACAGGTCCAAAGCCTCGCGGACCTCCGGCGAGCGCCAGCCGCCTTGCACGACCTGGCCGCCCAGCATCTCGAACAGCAGCCTCGCCCGGCCTCGGGTCGAGTGCTTCTCCTCGCGTGTCACGCGGTAGCTCGGGCACATCACGCCGCCGGATGTGTTCAGGCACTTGCCGACGCCCACGCATCGCCGGGTCGCCGCTGCCAGGTCCCCGCCATCGGCGTGCAGCGCCAAGGCCGCCCGAGTGGGGATCACCGGGGGAGCGACGACCACGCGCAGGTCCGCGTCCAGCGGCAAAGGGTTCACGATTCGGCCCGGGTTCATCCGGTTGTCCGGGTCGAACGCGCGCTTGAACTGCCCGAAGGCCTCGATCGCCGCCTTCGGGTACATCCTGGTCAGCAGCTCCGACCGGGCCTGGCCGTCGCCGTGCTCACCGGACAGCGAACCGCCGTGCGCCACGACCAAGTCCGCCGCGTCCTCCAGGAACTGCCGGTAGCCCGAGCGCAGGTCGAAGTCGATCCGCACGTGCAGGCACCCCTCGCCGAAGTGCCCGTACGTCACGCCGCGCCTTCCGTGACCGGCCAGCAGCGCGTCGAACTCCCGCAGGTACTGGCCCAGCCGTTCGGGTGGCACGGCGGCGTCCTCCCAGCCCGACCACGCCTCGCCGCCGTCCGGCATCCGGGTCGCCAGGCCCGCGCCGTCCTCGCGGATCCGCCACAGCGCGCGTTGCCGCGCCGGGTCCGTCACGACCACCGAGTGCGGGGCCAGAGCCGCTGCGGCGTGGGCGGTGTCCTCGTCGGAGGTCTCCACGAACAGCCAGCTCACCCCGCGTGGCAGCAGCAGGCGGGAGTTGCCGGCGGACTCGGCCAGCTTCACGTCGATGCCCTCGACCGCGAGCACCGGCAGGGTGCGCACGAGCGGGGCGTGGTCGGCGGCGTCGTACGGGCCGTCGAAGCCGAGCACCGCCAAGACCCGGCGGGTGGGGGCCTCCACCAGTTTGAGCGTTGCGCCCAGCACCGTCACGCACGTGCCCTCCGAGCCGACCAGCGCCCGGGTCAGGTCGGGCAGGGCGTCCAGTCGGTACCCGGACACGCGCCGGTCCAGCGTCGGGAACCAACCTGGGTCGACGGCCGGCAGGTCCAGCGCGGGCGGCCGGCGGGTGTTGAAGCGTCGTCCGTCGGGCAGCAGGACGTCCAGCGCGTGCACATTGTCGCTGGTCTTGCCCCACGCCACCGAATGCGCGCCGCACGCGTCGTTGCCGATCATCCCGCCGATCGTGCACCGGGAGTGCGTGGACGGGTCCGGGCCGAACACCAGGCCGAACGGGCGGGCGGCGTCGTTGAGCCGGTCCAGCACGACCCCGGGCTGCACCACGGCGACGCGGGCGTCCGGGTCGATCGAGATCACCCGGTCGAGGTACTTCGCGAAGTCGATCACCAAGCCCGGACCGGCGGAGTTGCCCGCGACGCTGGTTCCCGCGCCCCGGTTCGTGATCGGCACGTCGAACGCGGTCGCCACGCCGACCGCGGCCACCACCGCGTCCACCGACCGGGGGCGCACGACCACGCGCGGCACGTGGCGGTAGTTGGAGGCGTCCACCGAGTACAGCGCGCGGGTGGCGGGGTCGGCGAGGACGTCGCCGTCGACCGCGGCGCGCAGTTGTTCCACGAAACCGGTCACGCGGCCGATTGTGATCCACCCCCGGCCCGTGGTGGCGTACCTGGCGGTAGGAGATAGCCTCGCCCCGCATCAACCAGCAGCGATGGGAGCAGGGTGTGTCGAGGTCCGTACTGGTCACCGGCGGCAACCGGGGTATCGGTCTGGCGATCGCGCAGGCGTTCGCCGCGCAGGGCGACAAGGTCGCGGTGACCCACCGGGGCTCGGGCTCGCCGGAGGGCCTGCTCGGCGTCAAGTGCGACGTCACCAGCTCCGCCGAGGTCGACGCGGCGTTCGCCGAGGTCGAGGCCGCGCACGGCCCGGTCGAGGTGCTCATCGCCAACGCCGGCATCACCGACGACACGTTGCTGCTGCGGATGACCGACGAGCAGTTCACCCGCGTCCTGGACGCCAACCTGACCGGCGCGTTCCGGGTGGCGCAGCGCGCGTCCAAGGGCATGCTGCGCAAGCGCTACGGCCGGATCGTGTTCATCTCCTCCGTCGTGGGCCTGATGGGCAGCGCGGGCCAGGTCAACTACGCGGCCAGCAAGGCGGGCCTGGTGGGCGTGGCCCGCTCGATCGCCCGCGAGCTGGGGTCGCGCAACATCACCGCGAACGTCGTCGCGCCCGGTTTCATCACCACGGACATGACCGACGCGCTGCCCGAGGAGCGCCGCAAGCAGATCCTCGCCCAGGTGCCCGCCGGCCGGTACGGCACCACCGAGGAGATCGCTGCCGCCGTCACCTTCCTGGCCTCCGACGCCGCCGCCTACATCACCGGCGCGGTGCTGCCGGTCGACGGCGGCCTCGGCATGGGCCACTGACCGTTCATCTTTCGCACAACTTCCGGAGGAAACACTCGTGACGGGTCTGCTCGAAGGCAAGCGGCTGCTGGTCACCGGGGTGATCACCGACGCGTCGATCGCCTTCCACGTGGCCAGGGTCGCCCAGGAGCAGGGCGCCCAGGTGGTGCTCACCGGGTTCGGCCGGCTGAGCCTGGTGGAGCGGATCGCGAAGCGGCTGCCGCAGCCCGCGCCCGTGGTCGAGCTGGACGTGCAGAACCAGGAGCACCTGGACACGCTGGCCGACCGGGTGCGCGAGCACGTGGACGGCCTCGACGGCGTCGTGCACGCCATCGGCTACGCCCCGCCGTCGTGCCTGGGCGCGCCGTTCATGGACGCGCCGTGGGAGGACGTGGCCACCGCGATGCACGTCTCGGCGTACTCGTACAAGTCGCTGGTCCAGGCCACGCTGCCGCTGATGGGCAGCGGCGCGTCGGTCGTGGGCCTGGACTTCGACGCCCGCCAGGCCTGGCCCGCCTACAACTGGATGGGCGCCGCGAAGGCGGCGTTCGAGTCGATCAACCGCTACCTGGCCCGCGACCTGGGTCCGCAGGGCATCCGGGTGAACCTGGTCTCGGCCGGCCCGGTGCGCACGATGGCCGCGAAGTCGATCCCGGGTTTCGCGGACCTGGAGGCCATGTGGGGCGAGAAGGCTCCGCTGGGCTGGGACGTCAACGACCCGACGCCGGTCGCGAAGTCCGTGTGCGGCCTGCTGTCGGACTTCTTCCCGGCCACCACCGGTTCGATGGTGTTCGTGGACGGTGGCGTGCACTTCCTGGGCCTGTAGACACACCTCGCCGGGAGGGGCCGCGACGTCCCTCCCGGCGGGTACTGCACGCGGTGTCGGTGATCACCCGGACCCGGTTGTGCGGCGCCCGGTGGTCAGCGCGAGGATGGGACCCGTGAGTTACGACGCGCTGCTCTGGCTGTCCTTCGGCGGCCCGGAAGGACCCGAGGACGTTCGACCGTTCCTGGAGAACGTGACCCGGGGCCGCGGTGTCCCGCCCGAACGCCTCGACGAGGTGGAGCAGCACTACCTGCACTTCGGCGGCGTCTCGCCGATCAACGCCCTCAACCGCCAGGCGATCGCCGCCGTCGAGCCGCTGGTCGACCTGCCGATCTACTTCGGCAACCGCAACTGGCACCCGATGGTCGAGGACACCTTGGCCGAGATGAAGGCCGCGGGCGTCCGACGCGCCCTGGTGTTCCCGACCAGCGCTTACGGCGGCTACTCGGCGTGCCGGCAGTACGACGAGGACATCGAGCGCGCCCGTGCCGCCGTGCCGGACGCGCCCGAACTGGTGAAGCTGCGCCAGTTCTTCGACCACCCGCTGTTCATCGACTCCTTCGCCGAGTCGGTGCGCGTGGCGGCCGAGCCGTTCGACGACTACCGGGTGGTGTTCACCGCGCACTCCGTCCCGGTGTCGGCGGACAAGGCGGCCGGCCCGCCGGAGGAGGGCGGCCACCGCTACTCCCGGCAGGTGGAAGAGGCGTCCCGGCTGGTGGCCTCCGCGTTGTCGCTGCCCGAGTACGACGTGGTGTGGCAGTCGCGGTCCGGGCCGCCGCAGATCCCGTGGCTGGAGCCCGACATCGTCGACCACATCGACGCCTTGCACGCCAAGGGCGTGCCCAACGTCGTCGTGTGCCCGATCGGGTTCGTCAGCGACCACCTGGAAGTGGTGTGGGACCTCGACACCGAGGCCCGCGACCGGGCGGCCGAACTCGGCATCGGCTTCGCCCGCGCGGCCACGCCCAACGGCGACCCGCGGTTCGCGCAGCTCGTCGCGGAGCTGGTGGGAGAGCACACCTCCGACCTCTCGCCCCGCAAGCTCTCGGCGTTCCCGGCCGCCGGCTGCACCGTGAACGGCGCCCCGTGCGCGCCGCTGTGCTGCGAGCCCGCGAAGAGGCCCGCGCGGTGAGCGTCGATTTCACCTGGTCCCCGCAGCCGTCGGACTGGCGGCAGGCCCTGCGCACGGCCGTCCCGCTCTACCGGTGGGCGCCGTGGTTCGGCCTGGTGCTGGGCGTGTTCGGGGCGGTGGTGCTGGCCCTGGGCATGACGTGGGCGGGCGTGTTCGGGCTGGCGCTGGCTGTGATCATCATCGCACTGGTGCCCATCGGAACCGCGGTGAACTTCCACAACCACCCGCTGGCGGCCAAGACCGTCACCGGGACGGCCGACGCCCACTCGCTGCGCATGTCCGTCGGCCAGGCGGCGCGCAGCGAGTTGGACTGGTCGGAGCTGCCGGCCTGGTCGGAAACCGGCGGTGTCTTCGTGCTCCGAACCGCCACCACGGCGATGTACGCCGTGCCGCACCGCGCCTTCCCCGACCCCGACGCCGTAGACCGCTTCCGCTCCCTGCTGGCCGAACACGTCGGGCCGGCCGCCTGAGTTGTCGGTGCGCGCGCGTAAGGTTGAGTGCCGTGTCCTGTGCGAGTGCGACGATGGTCGTGTGGACGTCCGCCTGGCTCCACGGAGCGGCGGCGGCCGACGACGTCCTGGACGCCCTGGGTTTCTGGGCTGAGCTGCACGAGGTGGTAGCCGACGACGACGGCACCGCCACCGCCCTCGACCTCCCGGGCCCGGACGAAACCCCGGTGGGCGCGGCCCTGCTGCTGGCCGCCCTGCGTAGGGCGTCGACCTCCACGGCCCGATTGGTGCTCCCGGTAGCCGGAGACGTCCGAGGTCTGGGCGGCCGGGGGCCTTTGAGCGCGAGCGCACTGCGCGCCGGCCAGGCCGTAGTGCTGCCCGAGGTCGGCGTGGGCTTGGTGCCGCGTCTGGTAGCCGAGGGCGTACTGCGCTGGACCCTGTTCGACCTGCCCACCGTCACCCCGGCCGAACACGTGCCCATCGGCGAGGCCGAACACGGCCTGGCGTCGGCGATGCGCGAGGCAGCCACGGCTCTGATCACCCTGGACGTGGCCCGCCACCGACCAAACGTGCGCGAGGAAATCGCCGACCTGTCGTCGGCCCACACCAAACTCCCGTGGCCCACCGGCATGCCACCCCGGACGTTGCGGGTGTTGCAGCGGGCCGCCGAGGTCGCGGCGATCCTCCAGGTGGCCGCTTCGGACGCGCCGGGCGGCGCTCTTTCAGCCTCCGCTCAGACCGCGCGGGACGAGGCTTTGCGGCCGTTGTCGGAGGCGGTTCGGCGGGCGCGGTTGGCGGCGGTGGATGAGGCGGTGCGCGTGTTGTCCGACCAAGGTGCCGGACGGCATTGACTCCGCCATTCGCTGAAACATCATACGTGTGTTGTCCGGCCGAATAGTCGGACGCCCCTCACCTTTTCCGTCGTATTCCTTAGCCTTTTCGGTCGCGCGCCGCTTCGGTATGGCATTTCGACGTTCGTGCAACTGATCATGAATCGCCGCTGGTCAGGCCCGTCCTAACCGGAACGTGCGCACACGCGCTGTGAATGAACCCCTCGTCAACGTGATGTGTCGTGGGTTACCGTACGTCTGGGAGCGCTCCCAGTCACCCTTCCCCGGTACCGGCTCACCGTTGAGTCGGGAAACCACTGGGAGCGCTCCCAGACGATGAATTGCTCGCAAGGAGGCGATGCATGAGTCCTCGCACATTCCTCCGGTCGCGGAGAACGGCCGGAGCGATGGCGATGGTGTCGGTGGGCGCCCTGTCGGCCGCGGCGGTGGTGTTCGGTGGTAGTACCGCCGTCGCCGCGCCGGGTTGCAAGGTCGACTACACCATCACTAGCCAGTGGCAAGGCGGTTTCGGGGCCAATGTCACGGTCACCAACCTCGGGGACGCGATCTCCGGCGGCTGGACGTTGGACTGGGACTTCGCCGCGGGCCAGACGGTCCAGCAGGGCTGGAACGGCCGGTTCAGCCAGTCCGGGACCAAGGTGACCGTCCGCAACCCCGAGTGGTCCGCCACCCTGGGGTCCGGCGCGTCGGTCACGCCCGGGTTCAACGGTTCCTGGAACGGCTCGAACCCGAAGCCGACCCAGTTCCGGCTCAACGGCACGGTCTGCACCGGCACGGTGACGACCACCACCACGACCACGACGACCACAACCACGACGACGACCACGACGACAACGGGCAACCCCGACCCGGGCACCCGGGCGGACAACCCGTACGTGGGCGCGGGCGTGTACGTCAACCCGCAGTGGAGCCGGCAGGCCGCGGCCGAGCCGGGTGGTTCGCGGGTCGCCAACCAGCCGACCGGCGTCTGGATGGACCGGATCAGCGCGATCGACGGCAACGGCTCGCCGACCACCGGCAGCATGGGGCTGGCCGACCACCTGAACGAGGCGGAGCGCCAGCGCGCCGCGTCGGCCAGTGGTGAGCTGGTCTTCCAGGTCGTCATCTACAACCTGCCCGGCCGCGACTGCGCGGCGCTGGCGTCCAACGGCGAGCTCAAGCCCGACGAGCTGTCGCGCTACAAGGCCGAGTACATCGACAAGATCGCGGGCATCCTGGCCCGGCCGGAGTACGCGCGCCTGCGCATCGTGACGGTCATCGAGATCGACTCGCTGCCCAACCTGGTCACCAACGTCACGCCGCGCGCGACGGCCACGCCGCAGTGCGACGTGATGAAGCAGAACCAGAACTACCAGAACGGTGTGGCGTACGCGGTGTCCAAGCTCGGCGACATCCCGAACGTCTACAACTACCTCGACTCCGGCCACCACGGCTGGATCGGGTGGGGCGACACCGTTCCCGAGTACGACAACTTCTTCGCCTCGGCGAAGATGATGGCCTCCATCCTGGGCCGCGAGGGCGTCACGAAGGCCGACGTCCACGGCTTCATCACCAACACGGCGAACTACTCCGCGCTGGAGGAGCCGTACTGGACGGTCGACGACGTGGTCGGCGGCCAGCAGGTGAAGCAGGCCTCGAAGTGGGTGGACTGGAACGACTTCAACGGTGAACTGGGCTTCGCCACGGCGTTCCGGGCCGAACTGGTCAAGCAGGGCTTCGACAGCGGCATCGGCATGCTGATCGACACCTCCCGCAACGGCTGGGGCGGCGCGAACCGCCCGGCCGGGAAGTCGACCAGCACCGACCCGGTGAAGTACGTCGACGAGTCCCGCATCGACCGCCGCATCCAGAAGGGCAACTGGTGCAACCAGAGCGGTGCCGGCCTCGGTGAGCGCCCGAAGGCGGCGCCGAAGCCGAACGTCGACGCCTACGTCTGGATCAAGCCGCCGGGCGAGTCCGACGGCGCGAGCACCGAGATCCCGAACAACGAGGGCAAGGGCTTCGACCGGATGTGCGACCCGACGTACACCGGCAACCCGCGCAACGGCAACAACCTGTCGGGCGCCCTGCCCAACGCACCGCTGTCGGGCCACTGGTTCTCCGCCCAGTTCCAGGAGCTCATGCGCAACGCCTACCCGCCGCTGTCCTGACGGGTGACCACGCACCCGTGGGCGGTGTCCGCAAGCCCGGACACCGCCCACGGGCGCGCAAGCCGCACACCGCCCACGGGCGCGCACACCGGACACTGCCCACGGGCGCGCACACCGCACTTTGTCGGTACCTGGTGGGACAATGGAACCGGGGGCCGGAGGCAACCGCTCCGCCTTCCAGCACGCCACCACGACCCGCCACCGCGCCACCGCCCGTCAGCCACAAAGCGCCGCCGCGCCGATTCGCCGGCCGCGCCGATTCGCCCGCACACCCGCCGCTGCCGCCACCCGCTGCTGCTGCCGCCGCCGACCGCTCCTCCGCCTCCGCCTCCGCCGACCGCTCCGTTGCCGTTGCCGCTGCCGACCGCTCCGCCGCCGGCTGCGACCCGCCGCCCGTCAGCCACCAGCGCCGTGACTCGCCATGACCTCGGAAGTTCGGCTCTCGGCGAACGGAGTCCGGCTCTGGAGGAACTCCACGTCGACACGGTCCCGCCCACTTGCGTAGCGTCGAACGGGTGACGATCGGACTCCCCAAGACCGCGGGCGAGCTGAAGGCCGCCGGGTACGTCCCGCGCGGTGTCAAGGCCGAGTTGCGGGACAACCTGCTGGCCGCCCTGCGGGAGAAGCGCAACCCCTGGCCCGGCATCGTCGGGTTCGAGCGGACCGTGTTGCCGCAGTTGGAGCGGGCCGTTCTCGCGGGGCACGACGTGGTGTTGCTCGGTGAGCGCGGGCAGGGCAAGACGCGGCTGTTGCGCACGCTGGTCGGGTTGCTGGACGAGTGGACGCCGGTGATCGAGGGCGCCGAGCTCAACGAGCACCCGCTCGACCCCATCACCCCCGAGTCCAAGCGCCGGGCGCACGAGCTCGGCGACGACCTCCCGGTGGCCTGGAAGCACCGCGACGAGCGCTTCTCCGAGAAGCTCGCCACCCCCGACACCAGCGTCGGCGACCTGGTCGGCGACGTCGACCCGGTCAAGGTGGCCCAGGGGCGCAGCCTGGGCGACCCCGAGACCATCCACTACGGCCTGCTCCCGCGCAGCCACCGCGGCATCATCGCGGTCAACGAGCTGCCCGACCTGGCCGAGCGCATCCAGGTCTCGCTGCTCAACGTGATGGAGGAGCGGGACATCCAGATCCGCGGCTACACGCTGCGCCTCCCGCTGGACGTCCTGCTCGTCGCCACCGCCAACCCCGAGGACTACACCAACCGCGGCCGGATCATCACCCCGCTCAAGGACCGGTTCGGCGCGGAGATCCGCACGCACTACCCGCTGGAGATCGCCGCCGAGGTGGACCTGGTGCGCCAGGAGGCGGACCTGGTCGCGGAGGTCGGCGACCACTTGCTGGAGGTCATCGCCCGGTTCGTGCGGCACCTGCGCGAGTCCTCCGCGATCGACCAGCGGTCCGGCGTCTCGGCGCGGTTCGCGGTGGCGGCGGCGGAGACGGTGGCCGCGAGCGCGTTGCGGCGCAGCGCGTTGATCGGCGAGAACCCGGCCATCGCGCGGCCGGTGGACCTGGAGTCCGTGCCGGAGGTGCTGCGCGGCAAGCTGGAGTTCGAGGCCGGCGAGGAGGGCCGCGAGCAGGAGGTGCTGACCCACCTGCTGCGCCGCTCGGTCGCCGACACCGCGCGCGCCACGTTCGCCGGGCTGAACCTGCGCCAGCTGGCGGAACTGGTGTCCGACGGGCACCCGGTGGCCACCGGCGAACGCGTCCACGCGGGCGACCTGCTGGCCGCGCTGCCCGAGCTGCCGCTGCTGCACGAGGTGGCCGGGCGGGTCGGCGCGGGGCCCAAGGACCCGGCGGGCCGCATCGCCTCGGCCGTCGAACTCGCCTTGGAGGCGCTCTACCTGACCCGTCAGCTGTCCAAGGACAGCGACGACGACCGATCGGTGTACGGATGACCGGTTACCGCTACGGCCGGTACGTCGACGGCCCGGACCCGCTGGCGCCGCCCACCGACCTGCGGGCGGCGATGGACGAGCTGGGCCGCGAGGTCATGGAGGGCGCCTCGCCGGAGTCGGCGCTGCGCGAGTTGCTGCGCCGGGGCCTGCCGGGGCAGCGCGGGCTGGACGACCTGACCTCCCGGCTGTGGCAGCGGCGCGCGTCCATCCAGCGCCGGCACCGGCTGGACGGCACGCTCCAGGAGATCCGGCGGCTGCTGGACCAGGCGTTGGAGGCCGAACGGGCGGCGCTGTTCCCCGACCCCGACGACGAGGCGCGCTTCCGCGAGGCGCAGCTGGACGCGCTGCCGCAGGGCACCGCGGCGGCCGTCCGCGAGCTGGCCGAGTACGACTGGCGGTCGCCGCAGGCCCGCGAGTCCTTCGAGCAGATCCAGAACCTGCTCGGCAAGGAACTGATGGACCAGCGGTTCCAGGGCATGAAGCAGGCGATGCAGAACGTCCAGCCGCAGGACGTCGAGCGCATCCGCGAGATGCTGGACGACCTCAACGGCCTGCTCGCCGCGCACGCCCAGGGCGAGGACACGCCCGAGCAGTTCCAGGAGTTCATGCGCAAGCACGGCGAGTTCTTCCCGGAGAACCCGCACAACGTCGAGGAGCTGATCGACGCCCTGGCGGCCCGCTCGGCGGCGGCGCAGCGGATGATGAACTCGATGACCGAGGAGCAGCGGCAAGAGCTCAACGCCTTGTCCCAGCAGGCTTTCGGCAACTCGGGCATCGGTCAGCAACTGTCCACTTTGGACTCCCTCCTCCAGGGGCTGCGGCCCGGCGAGGACTGGAACGGCTCTGCCCGGTTCCGCGGCAACCAGCCGCTGGGCCTGGGCGAGGGCGCGCAGGCGATGGCGGACCTGGCCGAGCTGGACGCGCTGGCCGAGCAGCTCGCCCAGTCCTACCCCGGCGCGCGGCTGGAGGACATCGACCTCGAAGCCCTGGTCCGCCAGCTCGGCGACGAGGCCGGGGTGGACGCGCGCAGGCTGGCCGAGCTGGAACGCGAGCTGAGGCAGCAGAACCTGCTCGAACGCGCACCCGACGGCTCGCTGCGGCTGACCCCGAAAGCGTTGCGGCGCTTGGGTGAGACCGCGCTGCGCGGCGTCATCGACAGCGTCCGGGCGCAGGGGCAGCGGGACAACACGCGGGCCGGTGCTGCGGGCGAGCTGATCGGCAGCACCCGGCCGTGGGAGTTCGGTGACACCGAACCGTGGAACGTGCCCCGCACGGTCACCAACGCGGTGCTGCGCGGCGGGACCGGCGAGATCAGCCTGGACGTGGTGGACGTCGAGGTCAGCGAGACCGAGCAGCGGTCCCGGGCGGCGGTGGCGCTGTGCGTGGACACGTCGTGGTCGATGGTGCAGGACGGCCGGTGGGTGCCGATGAAGCGCACCGCGCTCGCCCTGCACCACCTGGTCCGCACCCGGTTCCGCACGGACGCGTTGCAGCTCATCACCTTCGGGCGGCACGCGGAGACGGTGGACATCGGGCAGCTCACCGCGTTGGAGGGCGTGTGGGAGCAGGGCACCAACCTGCACCACGCGCTGCTGCTGGCGTCCCGGCACCTGCGCCGCCACCCCGACGCGCAGCCGGTGGTGCTGGTGGTGACCGACGGCGAGCCGACCGCGCACCTGGAGGCCGACGGCGGGGCCGAGTTCTTCTACCCGCCGCAGCCCCGGACGCTGGCCAAGACCATCGCCGAGGTGGACGGCCTGGCCCGGATGGGCGCGGCGCTCACGGTGTTCAAGCTGGGTGACGACCCGCGGCTGGCGCGGTTCGTGGACTTGGTCGCCCGGCGCAGCGGCGGCCGGGTGGTCGCGCCCGGCGAGGACGGCCTGGGTGCGGCGGTGGTCAGCGACTACCTGAGGTCACGCCGTCGGCGCTGAACCAGATCCGGCGCTGATGCAACCCCGCGCGCCGTCGCTACCGTCCTGGGTGCGACGGCGCAACGGGAGGTCTGCAACGTGAACCGGGTCGTACCTGTGGTCCTGCTGGTGGTGGCGCTGGGCGGCTGCGCCCGCGCGGAACCGGGCACCCCGCCACCGGCGCCGCCCGCCACCACGACGAGCGCACCGGTCCAGCAGGGCGACGACCCAGCGGTCCAGTCGGCCGCTCAGGCGTTGGAGCCGATGTTGCAGTCGAAGTTCAAGGGCACCTACTCCGGGCTCGTGGCCGACGGCGTGGACGGCGCCATCGTGGTGTACCGGGTGCCCGACGAGGCCTTGGACAAGGCCGCGCGCGAGGCTGCGCCCGATGTGCGGCTGAAGTTCGTGGACTCGGTGTACCCGCTGTCGAAGATGGAGAGCGTGGTCGAGCGGCTCAACGCCGACGCCGACTACTGGAAGAGCCAGGGCGTGCAGCTCACGACGTGGGCTCCGGCGGTGGACGGGTCGGGCGTGAACGTCACGACCGTGGCCGGCGAGTCCGACCGGCCCAAGCTCGTCGAGCGCTACGGCGACATCATCCGCGTGACGCAGGCGGACTACCCGGTCCCCGTGCCGAAGTCCATCCCGTCGACGCCGACGCGGTGAGGTCCGCAACCCACCTTCTGTGAACAGCCGGACTGATCACGGTAAGTTTCGTTGAAGTTTCGTTCTGTAACGGATAGGCTGGAACTCGCTCCGGGAGCGCTCCCAGGATTCGCCGCCACCATCGTTCGGAGAATGGAGGCACTTCCATGCACATGCGTAGCTCCTCCTGGTCCGTCAGACGGCGTGGTGTCATCGCACTGGTCGTCGGCGTCCTCGCCAGCATGTTCGTCTGGACTCCGACGGCATCGGCGCACGGGACGATCGTCGGTCCCCCGACCCGCGCCTACCAGTGCTGGCAGACCTGGGGCAGCCAACACACCAACCCGGTCATGCAGACCCAGGACCCCATGTGCTGGCAGGCCTTCCAGGCCAACGCCGACACCATGTGGAACTGGATGAGTGCGCTGCGGGACGGGTTGCGCGGCAACTTCCAGGGTTCCACCCCCGACGGGCAGCTGTGCAGCAACGCGCTGTCCCGCAACAACTCCCTGAACACGCCCGGGGCGTGGAAGGCGACCAACGTCGGCAGCACCTTCCAGATGCACCTGTACGACCAGGCCAGCCACGGCGCCGACTACTTCCGGGTCTACATCAGCAAGAACGGGTTCGACCCGACCACCCAGCGCCTCGGGTGGGGGAACCTGGACTTCATCACCCAGACCGGCAGGTACGCCCCGGCGAAGGACATCAAGTTCGACATCCAGACCAACGGCACCTACCGGGGACGCCACATCGTGTTCACGATCTGGCAGGCGTCGCACCTCGACCAGACCTACATGTGGTGCAGTGACGTGAACTTCGGCTAGCGGTCCGGCCCGGCGTCGACCACGGCGCCGGGCCTCTCCGCCGGCACCGCCGTGACGTAGTCGGCGGGGGAGAAGTCCTTGATGCGCTTGGTCATCCGGACCGTCGACCACGGCCACAGGGTGCTGTTGCGGCCGTTGGCGTCGATGTAGTAGCTCATGCAGCCGCCCGCGTTGTAGACGGTCGTGCTCAGCGCTTCCTGCACCTCGGTGTTGAACACCTCCTGCACCGGCCGACGCACCTCGACGCTGTGCCACCCGTTGCGGCGCATGGTTTTCAGGGCGTCCAGCAGGTAGCGCAGTTGGGTCTCGATGATGGTGAACGCCGACGAGTGCCCGGTGCCGAGGTTGGGGCCCAGCAGCAGGAACAGGTTCGGGAAGCCGTGCACGGCGGTGCCCAGGTAGGCCTGCGGGCTGCCCTGCCACACCTCGTCGAGGCTGCGGCCGTCCGCGCCGTAGACGTGCTTGGCCACCGGTGGGTCGCTGAAGTGGAAGCCGGTGCCGAAGATGATCGCGTCCACTTCACGGCGGGTGCCGTCCTTGGCGACGACTTCGTTGCCCTCGATGCGCGCGATGGCCTGGGGTAGGACCTCGACGTTCGGCTTGGTGAGCGCGGGGTAGTAGGTGTTGGACATGAGCAGGCGCTTGCAGCCGAGGACGAAGTCCGGCGTGAGGGCCTTGCGCAGGGCTGGGTCCTGAATGGACCGGTGCAGGTTCCACAGACCCGCCTTCTGGATCACTTGCATGACCTTCGGGTGGCGGAAGGCGAAGCTGAACGCTTCCAGGCCGCTGTAGAAAGCGTTGCGGTACCACCGTTGGGTGATCGGGACGTACCGGAAGAGTGCCCTTTCGATCCACGGCATCCGGTGGTCGATCTTGGGCAGCACCCAGGGGGCGGTGCGCTGGAACAGGTGCAGTTGACCCACTTTCGGCTGAATCTTGGGCACGAACTGGATCGCGCTGGCCCCCGTGCCGACCACGGCGACCCGTTTGCCGGTCAGGTCGTAGTCGTGATTCCAGCGGGAGGAGTGGAAGGCCTCGCCGGGGAAGTCCGCCAGGCCGGGGAGGTCGGGCAGCAGCGGTTCGTGCCACGGTCCGGTGCCGGAGACCAGGACCCGGGCGGTGTAGTGGCCGTGGGACGTGTCGACCTGCCAGTGCTCGCCGTCCCACCGGGCCTCGGTGACGGCGGTGCCGAACCGGATCAGCGGCGTGAGCCCGAACCGCTCGGTGGTCCGTTCGAGGTAGGCCCGGATCTCGGGTTGCTCGGCGAAGACGCGTCCCCAGTCGGGGTTGGGCGCGAAGGTGTACGAGTACAGCGAGGACGGGATGTCGCAGGCGCAGCCGGGGTAGGTGTTGTCCCGCCAGGTGCCGCCGACCGAGTCGCCCTTTTCAAGGACCAGCAGGTCGAAGCCGGCCTCTTTGAGCTTGATGGCCGCCCCGATGCCCGAGGCCCCCGCACCCACCACCAGCACGTCCACCGTCGTCATGGATACCGACGGTATTTCGATACCGGTGGTCTGTCAACGTAGGCTGAACGGGTGCCCCGACTGACCCGCGCGGAAAGCCAGGCCCGCACCCGCGACCTGCTCACCGACACCGCCCAACGCCTCTTCCTCCGCGACGGCTACCACGCCACCTCCCTGGACAAGGTCGCCGAGGCAGCCGGCTTCTCGAAGGGCGCGGTGTACTCGAACTTCCGCAACAAGGACGAGCTGTGCCTGGTCGTGCTGGACCGGCTCTACGCGGAGCGGATCGCCGAGATCGGGCGCGCGTTCGAGGTCGGCACGCTGGAGGACCGGTTCCGGGCGTTCGAGGAGTACGCGGAGGGCATGCTCGGCGACGCGCCCCGGACGCAGTTCGAGGTGGAGTTCGCGTTGCAGGCGCGGCAGAACCGGGAGTTGCAGGCGGACCTGGGGCGGCGGGACGCCCTGGTGGTCAGCGCCCTGGAGCGGCTGGTTCAGTCCCAGGTGGACGAATTCGGCCTGACCCCGCTGCTGCCGGCCCGCGAACTGGCCCGGACGCTGCTCAGCCTGGGCATCGGGCTGGGCGTGCAGCGGTTCGTGGTGCAGGACGTGCTCCCGGTGCGGGTGCTCACCGACACCGTGCGCGTTTTGTTGGGCGTTCGCCGGGGGTCTTAGCTTTCTAAGACGCTTCGCTCTTGAGCTGAACGCGCTTCGCGCTCGCAAGCTCGAACGCGCTTCGCGCTCTCAAGATCAAAAGCGCGCAGGGAGACCACCGATGGGGGGTGAAGGGCGTCGGTTCCCCC
>NZ_JBBEGC010000145.1:0-17029 GCF_037401995.1 Saccharothrix sp. CCNWYY140 | reverse complement strand
GTGGGGGAACCGAGGCCCTCCACTTGTAGGTAACACCTACCGCGCGCTCCGCGCGCGAACAACCGCGCTGCGCGCGGAAAAGCTCCGCAGCGACGCGGAGACTTAACCCTTGACCGCGCCCGACGACAACCCAGTAACCAAGAACCGCTGCACCAGATAAAACACCACAATAGCCGGAACAGCCACCAGGATCGAAGCAGCCGCCAAGTGCCCCCACTCGGTCCGGTTCTGTTGGACGAACACCTGCAACCCCACCGCCAAGGTCTTCGACTCATCCGCCGCCGACAAGAACGCCGAAGCGAACGCCACCTCACCCCAAGCAGTCAAAAAGGCATAAAACGCCGTCACAGCCAACCCAGGACGCGCCAACGGCAGCACCAACCGCCAAAACACCCCGAACGGCGACAGCCCGTCCACCCGCCCGGCCTCGTCAATATCCGTCGGGATGGTGTCGAAGTACCCCTTCAACATGTACGTGCAGAACGGCACCGCCGTGGTGCAGTACACCAACACCAACCCGATGCTCGTCCCCTGGATCCCCAAGTTCAACAAGATGTTGTACAACGGCACGATCAACACCGCGAACGGGAACATCTGCACGACCAGGAACGACAACATCAGCGACCGCTTCCCCGGAAAACGGAACCGGGACGCCGCATACCCCGTGGTAGCGGACAGGAACACCGCGATCACCGTAGTCATCAAGGCGATCAGCACAGAGTTGCCGAACCACGCCAGGAAGTTGCCCTTCTCCCCGGACAAGATCCGCACGTAGTTGTCCACACTGGACTCGTTGACCAACTTCGGCGTGGTCTCCACGGCCCGCGCGTCAGGCTTGAACGACGTGACGAGCACCCAGAACACCGGGAACACGGCGATCAGCGACGCGATGATCAGAGCCGCGTGCAAACCGATGCTGGCACCAATAGACCGTTCGGTCCGCTTGAGGGTCTTACGCGCGGGAACGGCTTTCAAGGAAGCGGCTTCGACCGTCATCACCACACCTCGCCTTGCTTGCGCAGAGCGCGCCGGTAGACGCTCGCGAACACGAGCAGGACGGACAGGATCAGCACGCCGTACGTCGAGGCCACCGCGTAGTCGCGGGACGCGCCCGAGAAGAAGCGCTCGAACGCGTAGGTCACGAGGATCCGCGTGTTCGGGTTCGGGCCGGTGATCAGGTAGATCACGGCGAACATGTTGAACGTCCAGATGATGCCCAGCAGCACCACGGTGCTGGACACCGACTGCAAGCCGGGCAGCGTGACGTGCCGGAAGCGCTGCCACGCCGAAGCGCCGTCCACCTCGGCGGCTTCGTACAGGTCACCGGGGATCGCCTGGAGGCCACCCAACAACGCCACCATCATGAACGGCACGCCCAGCCAGATGTTCACGATCATCACGGCCACCAGCGCCCAGTCGGACTGGCCGAGCCACACCGGGTCCGGCAAACCGATGGCCCGCAGGAACTGGTTGATGATCCCGTACTGCGCGTTGAACATGTACTTCCACGCGAACGCGCTGATGAACGCGGGCACCGCCCACGGCAGGATCAGCAGCACCCGGTACACAGTCCGGCCGCGCACCTGGCGGTTCAGCAGCAGGGCCAGGACCAGGCCGGTCGTGTAGTGGAAGAACACGCAGCCGAAGGTCCAGATCAACGTCCGGACCAGGGTGGACCAGAACGAGCCGTAGCTGGGGTCGCCGGACAGGACGTTCAGGTAGTTGTCCAGTCCCACGACGGCGTACGTGGCGGCTCGGTCGAGCACCGGGTTGGCGATGTTGCCTTCGTTGATGTTCGTGAAGGTGAAGAACACGCCTTGGGCGAGGGGGAGCAGCACGAGCACGGCGATGACCACCACCACCGGCAGCACCATCGCGTACGCGTACCAGTGCCGGTCCAGGAACCTGCGCACTGTCGCCTCCTTGAGTCGGGTGGGGTGGTCGGAGAAGTGTGCCGCGCGCCCTCGGGGAAGGCGCGCGGCACAGAGAGCGGTCAGCCGATGGAGTACTCGGTGACGACCTGGTCCTTGTAGGCCTTGGCGACCTCGTCCAGGGCGGTCTTCGGGTCCTTCTTGCCGGCCAGCACGTCCGCGTAGGCGATCTTCAGCGGGTCGAACAGCTGGCCGCCCTCCGGGATCCACGGGCGGGCGTGGGCGGCGGTGGCGACCGGCTGGAAGGCGGAGACGATCGGGTTGGCCTTCACGTCCGCGTTGTCGTAGGCGCTCTTGCGGGTCGGCAGCAGGCCCAGCTCCTTGGCCACCTGGACCTGGGACTCGGTGCTGCTCATGCACGCGATGAGCTTCTGCGAGCTGTCCTTGGCCTTGGTGCCCTGGCGGATGACGTAGTCGTGGCCGCCGACCGGGGCGGAGCCCTTGCCGGCCGTCTCGCCCGGCACCGGCGCGATGCCGAGGTTGGTCTTGTCGGCGAACGCGGTGCCCTTGAGGTAGTCGGCGACCGACCACGGGCCGTTGATCACCATCGCGACCTCGCCGCCGGAGAAGGCGGCCTGCATGTTGTTGTAGGAGTTGGCCGGGTCGAGGGCCGTCGAGGCGGCCTTCGCGTCCAGCAGGCCCTTCGCGGTCTCCAGGGCCTTCACGTTCTCCGCGGAGTTGACGACGATCTTCTTCGCGTCGGCGTCCACCAGGTCGCCGCCGGCGCCGTAGATGAACGGCAGCGCGTAGTAGGCGTCGTTGTTGATGAAGATCGTCTTCTCACCGCCGAGCTTCGCGGCGGCGGCCTTGACCTCGTCCCACGTCTTCGGGGGCTGCACGCCGGCGTCGGCCAGCTTCTTCTTGTTGTAGAACAGCGCCAGGCTGTCGGTGACCTGCGGGACGCCGTAGGTCTTGCCGTCGTACTTGGTGGAGCCCAGCGGGGTCTCCAGGAAGTCGGACGTGTCCTTGGCCAGGTCGGTGCCGGACAGGTCCATGACGTAGCTGAGCTTCGCCAGCTGCGGCACCCAGGCGACCTCGGCGCGGAACACGTCGGGGCCCTGGCCGCCCTGCGCGGCGGTCTTGTAGTTGTTCAGCGCCTGGTCGAAGGCGACCGTCTCGGTCTTGACCTTGTAGCCGCCCTTGGTCGCGCAGTCCTGCGCGATCTTGGCGAACACGGGGCTCTCGTTGGGGCCGCTGGTGTCCCAGAACGTCACCTCGCCGCTGTCCGCGGACGAGCTGCCGCCACCTCCGCCACAGGCGGTGAGGGTGAGGGCGCCGGCGATGCCTGCGGCCACGGCGGTCACGAGGGTGGTACGTCGCATCGTTGCTGTCGTCCCTCCTGCTGGCCTCGTCGCGACGAGGGTTCTGCAAGAACTTGCGAAATTGTTGCCGCGGATTTCATACCCCCGAGTACTGCTCGGTCAAGGGGCAAGACGTAACCAAGCCGTAACGGAGGCGTCCGGGTGGGCGAAACGCGGTGAAGACGTTGCAAACTTTTGCGGTGAAGGGCAGGCTGCTGCCCGCAACATGTGGATCTCATCCCCGAGGAGGCGTGGTGTCCGGTCTGTCCGAGATCGCCAGGGCGGCCGGCGTGAGCATGTCGACGGTGAGCCGGGTGCTCAACCGGCGGCCCGGGGTGAACGACGAGACGCGCCAGCGGGTGCTGGCCGTGCTGGCGGAGATGCCCTACACGCCGCGCGGCGTGGGCGCGTTGCAGCGCACCGGGGTCATCGGGCTGCTGGTCCCGGAGCTGTCCAACCCGGTCTTCCCGGCCTTCGCGGAGGCGCTGGAGGTGCGGGCGGCGCGGCTGGGGTACTCGTCGCTGCTGTGCAACACCCGGGCGACCGGCGCGGCGGCGATGGGCGAGGAGGAGTACGTCCGGATGCTGCTCGCCCGGGGTGTCGAGGGCATGGTGTTCGTGTCGCCGGAGATCACCAACGTCGAGGTGCCGCTGGGTCAGGCGCCGCGCCCGAGCTACTACGCGAAGCTGCTGGACGACGGCGTGCAGATGGTGTTCCTGAACGGCGCCACGCCGTCGCTGGACGTGCCGGACGTGACCGTGGACGAGCAGCACGCGGGCTACGCGGCGACCCGGCACCTGGTGGAGCTGGGGCACCGGCGGGTCGGGTTCGTGTCCGGACCGGCGCGGTCGCTGCCGTCGCGGTTGAAGCGGGCCGGGTGGGCGGCGGCGCTGGAGGAGGACGGGCTGCCGGCGGGCGCGGAGTTCGTGGCGCACGGGCCGTTCGGGCCGGAGGGCGGCGCGGAGGCGGTGGCGGCGCTGCTGGACACCGTGCGGCCCACGGCGGTGATCTGCTCGTCCGACCACATGGCGATCGGCGTGCTGCGGGAGGCGCACCGGCGCGGGTTGCGGGTGCCGGAGGACCTGTCGGTGGTGGGCTTCGACGACATCCCGCTGGCGGCCTACTGCCTGCCGTCGCTGACGACCCTGGCGCAGCCGATCGAGGAGATGGCGGCGGCGGCGGTGGACGAGTTGGTGCACCGGCTGGACCCCGATCGGCGCAGGCGCCCGCCGGGCAATTACACGCGGGTTTTCCGCCCCCGTCTGGTCGTGCGGGAGACGACCGCGCCGCCCCAATTGGTTTAGACCAATGTTTTGCGAAACAACGTAGTCCTACCTGCACAGATGACTTTTTGCAGGGACGGTGGTCACCCCCACTTCTGTAATTGGTTCTGAACCGTTACGGTCACTTCATGGCGCGGTCGATGCATGTGCGACGCCCCGCGACGCTCGCCTCACTGGCGGCTGAGCTGGGTGTTTCCCGGACAACGGTGTCCAACGCGTACAACCGTCCCGACCAGCTCTCGCCGGAGCTGCGACGCCGGGTGTTGGAGACAGCGAGACGACTCGGGTACCCGGGGCCCGACCCCGTGGCCCGTTCCCTGCGCACGCGCAAGGCGGGGGCGGTGGGCCTGCTGCTCACCGAGAACCTCTCCTACGCGTTCCGCGACCCGGCGGCGATCGGGTTCCTGGAAGGCTTGGCCCTGGCCTGTGAGGACGCCGGCACGGGCCTGATGCTGGTGCCGGCGAACCCCGAACGCGAGGACGTGGCGGCGGTGCACCGCGCCGGCGTGGACGGCTTCGTCGTCTACTCCGTGCCCGACGACGACCCGCACCTGGCCGCCGTGCTGGAGCGCCCGGTGCCGACCGTGGTGTGCGACCAGCCCGACCTGGACAACGTCGACCGCGTGGGCATCGACGACCACGCCGCCATGAACGCCCTCGCCCGGCACCTGATCGCGTTGGGACACCGCCGGATCGGCGTGGTCTGCATGCGCCTGGCCCGCGACCGCAACGACGGCTACGTGACGCAGGAGCGCCAGCGGTCCGCGCACTTCCACGTGCAGCGGGCCCGCCTGGCCGGCATCGCCGAGGCGTTCGGCGAGGTCGGCGTGGACTGGGCGCACGTGCCGGTGGTGGAGAGGTTCGACCACACCATCGCCTCCGGCGCGTCGGCGGCGGCCCAGGTGCTCGACCGCGACCCGCAGATCACCGCGCTGATCTGCACGTCCGACATCCTCGCGCTGGGCGCGCTGGGCGAGGCCCGCAAGCGGGGTCTCAACGTGCCGCACGACCTGACCGTCACCGGGTTCGACGGCATCCGCGAGGCCGAGCAGGCCGGCCTGACCACGGTCCGCCAGCCGGTGCTGGAGAAGGGCCGCGCGGCGGGCAAGCTGCTGCTCGACTCCGCGGAGCGGTCCCGGCCGCGGTCGGTCACGCTGTCCACCGAACTCGTCCTGGGCTCCACGGCGGCCTCGCCGCGCGGGGTCGTGGAGGAGCGCTGGTTCGGCCCGTGAGGGGTGCGGCCGGTCAGGTCATCCGGAACACGACCGGGTCACTGGCCTTGCCGGCCACCTTCGCGGTGAGCAGGTAGTCCCCCGGCCCGAGCCGGGTGTGCTTCGCGCAGCCCGGCTCCGACGTGGTCCCGCGCCACTTGATGCCGAAGTCGAACACCTCTCCGGGCTGCATGACCCGCACCTCGGACCCGTCGGTGGTGAAGCAGTCGTTGCTCGACCACAGGCGGGCGGCGCCGTCGGCCGAGGTGACGACGAGTTCCCGGACCGCGCGCCCGATCTCCTTCGTGCACGGCAGCGGACCGGTGTTGGACACCAGGATCGTGAACCCGACCTGCTCCCCCACCGGGTAGGCGGCCTTCTCCACCTGCGCCTTGACGCTGATATGGGCGTCGTCGCACGGCTGCGGCGGACCCGGCGGCGGCTTGGGCGGTTCGGGAGCGGGCGGCGGCGGTGGCGGCGGGGTCGTGGACGACGAGGACGCCGGCACCGGGGTCTCGGCCTGCGGCGGCGGGCTGGACGAACCCGCCGCGACCGGCGGGGGCACCGGGTCGCCGCGCCCGATCAGCGCGCCGACCAGCCAGACGACCAGCACGAGCGCCACCACCGCGCCACCGGCGGCCAGCGCGCGCCGCCGCCGGTACACCTTCGGCGGGAGCGGGCCTGCGGGGTCGATCACAAGATCGAACGTAGCCCCGGACCCGCGAATGTCGGCGGAAGCCGAGGTAACCCGATGCGGTGAACGTGATTCACACCCGATTCACTTGCCGGCATGCGGGACACGCGTTCCAATCCGAGGGACCAACGGAGGTGGACCATGACGTCGATCGACGAGCTGCTGCGCCGCAACGCCGAGCTGGGCAACGCCGTCCCCGGCGACCGCTCATCGCCCAAGCCCTCGCTCCAGGTGGCCATCCTGACCTGCATGGACTCGCGCATCCGCGTGTTCGAGATCTTCGGGTTGAAGCAGGGTGAGGCCCACGTCCTGCGCAACGCGGGCGGCGTGGTGACCGATGACATGCTCAGGTCGCTGGCGCTGTCCCAGCGCAAGCTGGGCACCCGCGAGGTGATCCTGGTCCACCACACCAACTGCGGCCTGGAGCTGGTCACCGAGGACGAGTTCAAGGACGAGCTGGAGCGGGACGCCGGCATGCGCCCGACGTGGTCGGTCGAGGCCTTCAAGGAGGTCAAGGACAGCGTCCGCAACTCCATGAACCGCCTCCGCCACAGCCCCTTCGTGCCGCACCGGGACAACGTGCGCGGGTTCGTCTACGACGTGCACACCGGTCAGCTGACCGAGGTCGTCTAGGCCAGGAGTTCGGGGGGGACGTCGACGGTGGCCAGCGCGCCGCTGTCGACGTCCACCATCGTGGACACGGCCACCCCGAGCCCGTGCCGTCCGGCCAGCCTGGCCACCACCTCGAACCCCATCCGATCGAGGTCGACCCGACCGGTGCCGGCCCGCCCGAACCGCTCGGCGGCGAGCGCCGACACGCCGGGCCCCCGGTCGAGCACGGTGATCGTCACCCCGCAGTCCCGGCGCCGCGCGCCCAGCAGCACCACCGCGCCGGGCGGCGAGAAGGTGATCGCGTTCTCCAGCAGCTCGACCACCAGGTGCGTCAGGTCCGCCACGGCCCGGCCCCGCACCACCACTTCCGCGACCTCCTCGACACGCACCCGGCCCCCGTCCACCTCCCGCAGCGCCCGGTCCAGAAGGTCGGCCAGCGCCGTCGCGGGCCGGTGCCCGACCGCCGTGTCCACGCCCGCGACGACGAGCAGGTTGTCCGCGTCCCGCCGCAGCCGGACCGCGTAGTGGTCGACCCGCGCGACAGCCGCACGCCACTGTTCGTCACTCCCGGCCCGCGCCACCTCGTCCAAGACGGCCAGCTGACGTTCTACCAGCCCACGCGTCCGGCGGGCGACGGCCACCAGCACCGCGGCGGACTCCGCACCCACCGCGGTGGCCGGTCGGGCCGCCACGGCGACCTGCGGGTCGGCGTCGTCGGCGAGCACGGCCAGCGCCTTGCGCGCGGGTGAGGCCACCCGCACGTCCGGATCGCGGCTCAACCGCACGAGGTGGTCCACGACGGCCAGCCGCACGGCGGGCAGCGGGTTGCGCAGCGCCTGCACCACCTCCGGAGGCAGCCCGAGGAACCCCGCCCGGCCGCCCAACGGGTTGCGCGCGACGTACAGCGTGCCCTCGACCTCGGACTTGAGCGCCGGCGTCTGGTCGGGCGCGACCGATTGGACGCGCTGGAAGACGAAGTCGTACAGCTCCTCCACGTCGACCAACCCGTCGCCGTCGAGGTCGGCGGCGCCGGTCGACAGCCCGGCGACCAACGCGGCCGTGAACGCCGACCGCGCCGCACCGCCGACCGGGTCGCCGCCCGGCTCGAACGAGTACTCCAGCGCCGAGGACGACGTCATCACCGCGCAGCCCCGCCCACCCAGGTCGCCCACCACGTCGACCCGGTCGCCGGCCCGGTGCCGGGAGCCGGCCGGGAACGCGCCCGCGTAGCAGCAGTCCAGCAGCACCAGCACCTGGCGGCAGCGGGAGCGGTCGACGCGGTCGCGGACGAAGCGGGCGGGTACCGCGGTGGAACCCAGCAGGTCGGCCTCGCTGTCGCTCACCGCCAGGTGCAGTTCGCCGCGCTCGTCCTTGATGCCGTGGCCGGAGAAGTACAGCAGCACCTGGTCGTCGAAGCCCGCCTGCTTGAACAGCGCCTCGATCGAGCGGTTGACCACCGGCGCGGTCGCGTTGTGCAGCAGCTCGACCTGGTAGCCGCCGATGTCGGGATCGGCGAGCACGGACGCCAAGGCCTCCGCGTCCGCGCCGGGTGCCCGCAGTTGGCGGAACGTCGGGTCCTCGTAGCTGGAGACCGCGACCAAGAGCGCTAATCGACTCACAGCAACCGATTCTGGAACACTGGCGCCCGCTATGAGCCTGGACGCGCAGACCCTCATCGACTGGTTCGCCGACACCGCCCGCGACCTGCCCTGGCGGCGGCCCGACCGCACCGCCTGGGGTGTGCTGGTCAGCGAGATCATGTTGCAGCAGACGCCGGTCGCCCGGGTCGAGCCGGTCTGGCACGAGTGGCTGGAGCGGTGGCCCAAGCCCTCCGCGATGGCCGAGGCCTCGCAGGGCGAGGTGCTGCGGGCGTGGGGGAAGCTCGGGTACCCGCGGCGGGCGCTGCGCCTGCACGCCGCCGCCCAGGCCATCGCCGCCGACCACGACGACGTCGTGCCCGACGACGTGGACACCCTCCTGGCGCTGCCCGGCATCGGCGCGTACACCGCGCGGGCGGTGGCGGCGTTCGCCTACGGGCAGCGGGCGCCGGTGGTCGACACGAACGTGCGGCGGGTCGTCGCGCGGGCGGTGCACGGGGCCGGGGACGCCGGGCCGCCGTCGACCACCAAGGACATGAAGGACGTCGAAGTCCTGCTGCCCGAGGACGACGCGGCCGTGTTCTCGGCGGCCCTGATGGAGTTGGGCGCGATCGTCTGCACGGCCCGGTCCCCGCGCTGCGCGGACTGCCCGGTGTTCGAGACGTGCGCGTGGCAGCTCAACGGCCGACCCGCCTACGACGGTCCCGCCAAGGCGGTGCAGAAGTTCGCGGGCACGGACCGGCAGGTGCGCGGGCTGCTGCTGGACGTCCTGCGCGGCACAACCGAGCCGGTGGAGAAGGTCCGGCTGGACGTGGTGTGGGCCGACGCCGGACAGCGGGACCGGTGCCTGGACTCCCTGCTCGTGGACGGCCTGGTCGAGCAGACCGCGGACGGACTCTTCGCCCTGCCCGGGGAGCACTGACGTGCACGCGCTGGTGGTGTTCTTCGACGACGAGGCGGACGCGAAGGTCCGGGAGCTGTGGCGGCGGATCGGGTCGACCTTCGAGTACCCGCCGCACCTGACCTTCGCCATCGCGGGCACGATCGGGCCGAAGGTGCGGGCCGAGCTGCGCGAGGACCTGTCCCGGCTGTGGCTGCCCGACCTGTACCTGCACACCCTGGGCGTCTTCGCCACCACCGAGAACGTGCTCCAGCTGGGCGCGGTCGTGGACGGCGAACTGCTGGCGGTGCACTCGGCGATCCACGACGTGCTGGCGGGCCGCGTGAAGGACCCGTACGCCTACTACCTGCCGGGCAACTGGGTCCCCCATTGCACGCTCGCCCACGGTATGGACGACGAGGCCTTGGTGAAGGCGTTCGCCGCCGTGCACCCGGTGGGGACGATCCGCGCCAAGGTCCGCGAAATGTCCATTGTGGACACTCAGACCGGCGTGATCGACCCGCTCAGGAAGGCCTCCACCGCGCCCCGGTAGACCTCCGGCGCCTCGTCGTGCACCACGTGCCCCGACTCGGGCACGACCAGGTGGTGCCCGCCGGTGCGCCGCGCCACCTCCGCCATCTGGCCGGGCCGCAGCCCGCCGCGACCGGCCTCGATGGTCAGCGTCGGGCAGCGGATGGCGTCCACGAAGTCCCAGTAAGACCGCTCGCCCCACTCGGCCGCGATCTCGTACAGGTCGTCGAGGTCCGCGATCAGGTGCCAGCCGTCCGCGCGTTCCTCGAACATCTCCTCCACCCGCGGCACCTGGACGACCGACTTCACGTGCGCCAGGGACTGGAACACCGGCCACGAGTCGAAGTACCAGCGCCACTCGTCCACCGTGCGGCCGGTGTTGTCCGGCACCACGTCCTCCGCGACCACGCCGGCCACCAGGTCCGGGCGGGTAGCAGCGAGCGCCCACGCGTGCAGGCCGCCCATCGAGTGCCCGATGACGACGGCCGGCGCGAGGTCGAGGCGTTCGATCACGGCGGCGGCGTCGGCGACGAAGTCCTCGGTCCGGTAAGGACCCTTCTGCGGGTTGCGTCCGTGACCGCGGGCGTCGGTGGCGACCACGCGGCCGTAGGGCTTGAGCCACTGCGCGACCGTCCACCACGTCGACGCGCGGCTCATCAGACCGTGCAGCAGCAGTATCCCGCGTCCCGATCCGCCGAACTCCGCAACGCTCATGCGTGCATCATGTCGGCATGGCACTGAGCCCCAAGGTCCGCCCTTACCTGCTCGTCGCCGCGCTGGTGCTGGCGGTCGTCGGGGTGCTGGTCGCCAAGACACCCGCGGAGACCGGCCGGCCCGTGGCGGTGCCGCCGACGAGCACTCCCCCGGTCGTCAACGAGGTCGGCGGGGACGGCGCGGGCGACCCGTACTACCCGAAGGACGGCAACACCGGCTACGACGTCTCCGGCTACGACATCGCCATCAGCTACGACCCGGCCACCCGGCACCTCGACGGGAAGGCGCGGATCACGGCCGTGGCCACGGCCGACCTGAGCCGGTTCAACCTCGACCTCCACCAACTGGAGGTCTCCGACGTGACCGTCGACGACCAGAAGGCCGAGTTCACGCGGGAGGGCGACCACGAGCTGGTCATCACCCCCGCCCAGCCGCTGCGCCGCGACCAGCGGTTCGTGGCGACCGTGAGCTACGCGGGCGAGCCGACCGTGGTCGAGGATCGGGCGCTGGGCCGCAGTGGCTGGCAGGTCTCGTCGTCCGGCGGCGCGTTCGCGGCGGGCCAGCCGCACTCCGCGACCACGTGGTTCCCCGCCAACGACACCCCGCGCGACAAGGCCGCGTTCAAGCTCGCCGCGCGCGTGCCGGACGGGTGGTCGGCGGTGTCCAACGGCGTCGAGGAAGGCACGACCCAGGAGGCCGGGTGGACGACGTTCCGCTGGAACGCCCCGCAGCCGATGGCGACCTACCTGGCCACGGTGGCGATCGACAAGTGGACGCTCGACCGGTCCACGCTGGCCGACGGGACGCCCGTGGTGAGCGCGTACGCGCCGGGCGCGCTGGACGCCCGCGGGGCCCACCGGCGGCTGCCGGAGGTGCTGGACTTCCTGTCCGCGAAGTTCGGGCCGTACCCGTTCCAGGCGGCGGGCGGGATCTTCATCGCCGACAACATCGGGTTCTCGCTGGAGACCCAGACCCGGCCCATCTACGCCCAGTGGGCCGACCTCGACACGATCGTCCACGAGAACGCGCACATGTGGTTCGGCGACTCGGTGTCGCTGCGGTCGTGGTCGGACATCTGCCTCAACGAGTGCTTCGCCAGCTACGCCCAGTGGCTGTGGGAGGAGGGCAAGGAGGGCATGGACCTGGACGCCCGGTTCCGCTCGGAGGTCGACCGCACCCGCGACCGCGAGGCCTACTGGAACCGCAAGCTCTACGACATGGGCCGGGGCAACGAGTTCCGCGGCGTGTACGACAAGGGTCAGCTCGCCGTGCACGCCCTGCGCCGCCAGGTCGGCGACGAGTCCTTCTACAAGGCGTTGCAGACGTGGACCGCCAAGCACCGCGACGGGAACGCGTCGTGGCCGGAGTTCGAGGCGCACGTCGAGCAGGTGTCGGGGCAGGACCTGGACGGGTTCTTCGCGGCGTGGTTCCGCGGCGCCGAACTGCCGTCGTCCGACGACGTGCTGTACCCGGGCTCCCTGCGCCGCTGACTGCTACCGTCGGTGGCATGGCGGTTGTGAAGATCAACGCGATCCACGTGCCCGACGGTTCCGGCCCGGAGCTGGAGAAGCGGTTCGCCGCGCGACTGGGCGCGGTCGACTCGTCGCCCGGCTTCCTCGGCTTCCAACTGCTGCGCCCGGTGGCCGGTGACACCCGGTACTTCGTCGTCACCCACTGGGAGACCGACGAGGACTTCAAGAACTGGCTGGGCAGCGGCGCCCGCGAGGCGCACTCCGGTGAGCGCGCCAAGCCGGTGGGGACGGGCTCGGACCTGCTGGAGTTCGAAGTGGTGATGAGCTCCGAACCCCAGCGTGACTGACGCTCTCCACCAGGCCGCGGAGCTGATCGCGTCCGCCGAGGCCGTGCTGGTGTGCGCGGGGGCGGGCATGGGGGTGGACTCCGGCCTGCCCGACTTCCGCGGCGACCACGGGTTCTGGCAGGCCTACCCGCCCTACGAGCGGCTCGGGCTGAAGTTCGTCGAGCTGGCCGACCCGGTGCACTTCGTGGAGGACCCCGCGCTCGCGTGGGGCTTCTACGGGCACCGGCTCGACCTGTACCGGCGGACGGTGCCGCACGCCGGGTTCACGGTGCTGCGGGAGTGGGGCGCGCGGGTGTTCACGTCGAACGTGGACGGGCAGTTCCAGCGGGCCGGGCTGTCGGACGTCGCCGAGGTGCACGGGTCCATCCACCACTTGCAGTGCGTCGAGCCGTGCACGGACGACGTGTGGCCGGCCGACGACGTGGTGGTCGAGGTGGACCCGGAGACCATGCGCGCTTCTTCGCTGCCGTCGTGCCGCAACTGCGGTGGGCTGGCGCGGCCCAACATCCTGATGTTCGGCGACTGGGCGTGGGTGCCCCACCGGAGTCAGCGGCAGTTGGACGCGCTGACCGAGTGGCGGCGGGGTGTGCGGAACCTGGTCGTGCTGGAGATCGGCGCGGGGCTGGCCGTGCCCACCGTGCGGCGGCAGGCGGAGCTGGCCAGTGCCGCGTCCGGGGCGCTGATCAGGATCAACCCGCGCGAGCCGGAGGTGCGGCACGGGCGCGGGGTGTCGCTGCGCATGGGCGCGCTGGAGGCGCTGTCGGCGTTGGCCGACCTCACCGACCTGGGACGACGAACCGGGTGATCACCGCGCGGTGGTCGGAACCGGGGATGTCGACCACCTCGAAGTCCTCCACCGGGCAGCGCCCGTCCACCAGGACGTGGTCGATCGCGACCGGCGGCGGCCACAGGCCCCCTTCGGACGGCCACGTCATGTCCAGGCCCTTGCCGACCTGGTCGGCGGCGTCCACGTAACCCTGGTTGAGCAGGCGGCGCAGGCCGACGTGGTCGAGGGTCGCGTTGAAGTCGCCGGCGAGGACGCGGACCAGGCCGTTGTGGTCGGGCGCGGGCAGTCCCGCCATGTCCCGCTGCCACTGGTCGGGGCCTTCGGTGACGACCGGCGGCATGGGGTGCACGGAGACGACCTCCATGTCCTCGCCCGGGAGGTCCACCAGAGCGCCCGCCTGGCCCAGGCTGCTCGGGGCGGCGAGGGTGCGGGCGGTGAGGGGGAACCGCGAGGCGATACCCGCGCCCGAGGCGCCCGGCGCGGCGTGGAAGACCCGGTGCGGCAGGACGTCCGGGAGGCCGGCGCGGTCGAGGTCGGCGACCATCGCGGGGGTCAGTTCCTGGAGGCTGAGCACGTCGACCTGGTGCTCGCGGACGGTCCGGACGACGGCCTCGGCGTCGGCGACGCCGACGAGCAGGTTCGCCGCCATGACCCGCACGGTGAACCCGACCCCGTTGGGCCGCGGGTCCGGGAAGGCGCGCGGCGCGACCGCCGCGACCAGCACCAACGCGACCAGCAGCACCACCGTGCCGACCGCCCAGCGGCGCAGCACGAGCGCGAGGGCGGCCAGCAGCACCCCGGCGGCCGTGAAGTACGGGGTCAGGGCCGTGGTGGCGATCATGTAGCGGGTGCCGTCGATGCCGAGCAGCCGGAGCGCGGCGGCGGCGAGGAAGGCCGTGGCGGCGAGGACCAGCAGGAACGTGACGCTCTTGCGCTTGCGCCGAGTCCTCCCGCCTTGTTCGCTGTCGCGTCCTCTGTCCCGTTCCCGGATGTCGACCACGGACTCCAGTGTGCCCGCCGATCTAGGCTGCTCGGGTGAGAGTTGTGCTGACGGGCTTCGAACCTTTCGGCGGCGACCGGACCAACCCGTCGTGGGACGCGGTCCGCCAGGTCGTCCCGAGCGGTTACGAGCTGGTGACCGCCGAACTGCCGTGCTCCTTCGGGACGTCCCTGTCGGTGCTGCGCGCGCTGGTCGCCGAGCACGAGCCCGACGTGGTGATCTGCGTGGGTCAGGCGGGAGGGCGCGGCGCCGTCACCCCGGAACGCGTGGCGATCAACGTGGACGACGCGCGGATCCCCGACAACTCGGGCGCCCAGCCCATCGACCAGCCGGTGGTCCCCGGCGGGCCGGCCGCGTACTTCACCACCCTGCCGGTGAAGGCGGCGGTGGCCGCGCTGCGGGAGGCGGCGATCCCAGCGGCCGTCTCCCACACCGCGGGGACCTTCGTGTGCAACCACGTGTTCTACGGGTTGATGCACCTCGTGGCCACCGACCGCCCGGGAACTCGTGCCGGGTTCGTCCACGTGCCCCACGCCCCGGAACAGGGCCACGGTGACCTGCCGTCCCTGCCGATCGCCACCGTGGCCAGGGCTCTGGAGTTGATCATCACGACCACCCTGACCACGCCGACCGACCTCCCCACCACCGCCGGCACCCTCCACTGACCCCCGCGTCCTGGGTCAACCCACCAGGCCCAGGCCCAGTTCGGCGAGTTGCGCTTCCGTCAGCGGCAGCGTCGGCCGGCCGGCCCCGACCCGGTGCGGGTTCCCGGTGTCCTGCCGGTTGGTGGTGAAGTCCGGACTGCCGAAGTTCCGCACCGACAGCGAGTGCAGCCGCCCGTCCGGCCGGTAGATCCGCAGGGTCTGGTTCTGCGACGCGAACGGGTCGCTCGGCACCACGTCGTAGACCTGCAACACGGTCCCGTCCGCCAGCACGTGCCGCTTCGGTGGCCGGCAGTTGCCCGTGTCGAACGCCTGCGCGTCCGCCGCGGCCAGCGGATCACCGGTGAACCGGCCGAAGGTGAGCTCCACGCTGCCCGTGCCGCCCGCGTCGGCCACGTCGACGGTGTAGGTGAACGATTCGCTGGCGTCCGACCCGGTGGGCGGCAGCCTCTTCTCCACCAGCAGGCCCACGCCATCGGGCAACGGCACCGAACTGCTGCCCGGCGGGATCGTGGTGCTGGCGACCGGCGGCACCCCCTTCACCTCGATCAGGGTCTCCCGGACCCGTTCTTGCAGCGCCGACAGGTCGAGCCGGACGCTGTCCAGGTCGCGGTCGGTGGTGTCGGGCACCTCGCACCTGGGCACCGGCCCGGTCGGCCAGCCCGCCGGCGGTCGTGCGGTCGGCGCAGGGGTCCACGTGGTGTTCGGCGACCGCTCCGACAGACCCGCCCGCGGCCACGACACTTCGCCGGCGTTCGCCCCGGTCGAAGACGTCCCGCTCGCGGCGACGTCCTGCCCTCCGTCCTGCCCACCGGAAGTCACCGCTCCCGCGCCGACAACCACCGTCGCCACCCCGGCAACCGCGACCACCGCCGCCATCGCAGCCCCGAACTGGTGCCGCCGACGCCGCCGCCGACCACGAGAGACGGCGTCACGCAGGTCGCCGTGGGGCGTCGGGGGGTTCTGCTGCGCCAGCTCACCCCGCAACGCGGCCCCGAGCTCGTCCTCATCCCACATCTCGCACGCTCCGCTCCGGTGTGCCGGCCTCGCGGTACGCCGCCCGCAACGCCTGGATCCCTCGTGACAACTGACTTTTGACGGTGCCCGCCGAACACCGCAGCACCTGCGCGACCTGCTCGACAGGCAGGTCGTGGACGATCCGCAACACGAGCGTCGCCCGCTGCCGAGGCGGCACGCGCTGCAACGCCGCCAACAACGACTGCTGCTCGTCAACCCGACCCAAATCCCTCGGGTACTCCGCCCGCTCAGGCGCCTCGGCCACCAGGTGCTCCTTGGCCCGCCCCCGCCGCCTGGTGTCGAGGAAGAGCCGGACAAGGGTGGTCCGCAAGTACCCCTCCGCGTTCCCCCCAGCCACCCGCGGCCACTTCGCGTACAGCCGAACAAAACTCCCCTGCGCCAACTCCTCCGCCTGGAGCCAGTCACCGCACAACGCATACGCAGTACGCCGCGCCGCGTCGAACCGCGCCGAGTAGAAATCGGCGAAGTCCCCATCGAAACCGGCCACCGGCATTCCTCCTGAAGATCTTGGACGGGGTAAGAACGCCGTCAGCCCCAGCCAGGTTGCACGCCGAACCGCCCCGCCTGGTCGGCGGCCAGGGGACGAGGTGCCCCGCAGGTGCCCGCACAGCACGCGCAGGCCGGATGCGCTCGCCGGATGGGCAGGCGGACCCGGCCAGCGAACCCGGCAGGCGAACCCAAGCAGGCGACACCGGCAGGCGGGCACCCACCCTGACCGCCGGCAGGGAAGCGACGGGCGGCGGCCGACGTGCAGGGGCGGGGATAGTGCGGCGGCCGGACGAACGCGGGTGGCAGGCCGGCGGGGCCATCGCGAGCGCGGCGGGCGAGGCGAGGGCGGGCGGGCGCGGCGGGCGGGGGCGGGCGCGGGTGGGGTCCGGCGGCAGGAGGTCCGGTTGGGGCGGGGGGCGCGGGGGCGGGACAAGGTTGTCGAGCTGGATCCTGCGCCGGCTGATGCCCGGGAAATCCTC
>NZ_JBBEGC010000144.1:0-17404 GCF_037401995.1 Saccharothrix sp. CCNWYY140 | reverse complement strand
GTTGGCTTTGCCAGGCCATGCGGTGGGGGAACCGACGCCCTTCACCCCCCATCGGTGGTCTCCCTGCTAGCTTTTAATCTTGAGAGCGCGCCAGCGCGTTCAGCTTGAGAGCGAAGCGCGTTCAGCTTGAGAGCGAAGCGCGTTCAGCTTGAGAGCGAAGCGATTAAGGAACGACGACGTCGAGGAGAACGTCGGTCAGGTCCGCTCGCAAGTCGCGAGCAGGGCTGAGGTTGAAGACGGGAACTCCCTTCTTGCCGAAGTGGACCCGGTGCATCGCGGACGAGACCACCTCGTGGATCACGGGCGCGGCAACCGCGTGATAGCAGATCCAGGTGTTGCCGTCGTAGTCGGTGAACAGGGAGTTGTGCCCGGCACCATAGAGCCCTTCCACCGACCGGTAGTTCACGATCGGCGTGATCGCCTTGGACCACGCGGCGGCATCCAGGTAGTCACCGCCTCGGGGAATGCTCAGCAACCCGATGGAGTAGGTGTAGCCCCTGGCCGCTCCACCGGAGTACGTGATGTACACGGTCTCGTCGGTCAGCAACGGGTACGGGCCTTCGTTGTTGATCGTCCCGTGCACGTTCTCCCAGCCGTACAGCGGGCGCGTCAACACCACCGGTTCGCTGATGAGACGAGTGGGATCAGCCGCGGTCGTCTCCGCGATGCAGACCATGCTGCCCGTGTCCATCGGCGAGCCCAGACCCGTCCGGGACGACCAGAGGAGGAAGCTCCTCCCGTCAGCTTCGAAGTAGGTCATGTCCAGCGTGATGGTGCCGCTCTCGGCCAAGTGCGAGCCGTCGGCCTTCCGGACCCGTACGGGGGTCTCCCAGCTGTCGGCCCGCATGATGTCGTGACCCTTCTTGAGTCGCATCATGTAGCACTGCGGCCCCCATTCGGTGCCGCTGACCGCGAACAAGATGTAGAGGTCATCGCCGATCCGGTGGAACTCAGGGGCCCAGAAGGTCTGCACGAAGCCCCTGCTCTCGTCCACGTCGAGGATCACCTGCTCGCGGAACCCGTCGTCGAACAAGCCGTTGATCGTCTCGGACTCCCGGACGTAGAAGCCGATGTCGCCCACGTTGTCGTTGGTCGCGATGAAGTAGTACTTCCCTTCCCAGGGCAGGATCACCGGGTCCGCGTACCCGCGCGCCAACGGGTAGGGGTGAACGGGGGTCTGCACCTTGCCGGTGGCCCGGTAGGTTCCCGGCGCCGAGAAGTCCACTGCACTGGTGTCCCAGGCGACGGACTTGTCGGCGGTGGAGCCGTCGGAGTAGACGGCTGTCGCCTTCACTGCGGCCAGGTCCGACGGGGAGGACGCGACGACGGTCTTGGGGACGCGGGTTTCCGTGTGCGTCAGGGGCGTCCACCGGTCCCGGACGGCTTGCGCGATGGACGGCTCCACCGCGAGCACGTTTCCCGGGTTGACGTCCGTCAGGTTGGAGGGGTGCGGAACCTGCGGGACCTGCGGGGACCCGGATGCCGGCCGAGGCCCCTTCGATCCTCCTCCTGCGAGGTCGACTACCTGGTTCACGTAGACGTTCCCGTCGGCGTCTCGCCACAGGAACTCGTACTCGCCGGCCGTCTCGTCGTACCGACACTCGACGGCATCGACATGCAGGTAGTTGTGCAACCGGAGGAGCCCTAGGGATCGGAACTCCGTCAGATCGGTCGACGTCCACACCAGGACGCAGCCACGGCTTTCCTCGTCCTGTGCTCCCTGGGGTGCGACACGGACGGCGACCAGCCCGAAGCCGCCTTCTTCGGTGCGGAACAGGAACGGGTTCTTGGCGCCCTTCTCCAGGATCGTGTTGTGCTCGCTGAGGGTGGCTTCGGGGAACACGATGCCGTAGTTCTGGTTGAGCGGCTCGAACGGTGCTCCGTCTTCGCTCAAGGCGAGGTGGATGCTGTTGCTCAGCGAGTCGGTGTACTCGTCGAGTGGGGTTCGGGTGTAGACGAGAACTCTGTGTTCCATGACTTATCTGCACCGTTCAGTCTCTGGACTTGAGAGGGAAACGTTGCGTTCTAAAGATTAAAAGCGCCTCGCCGGCGGGCAGACCGCCAAGGATGACACAACTACAAGGGCGGGGGCTTCTTGCTTGTGCCATCCCCGTATGGCCTGGCAAAGCCAACCACAGATTTCCCCGGGTGCCGCTAAAACTTTTTGCTCGTTCCTCGCAAAAACTTTCGGCTGCACCCGGGGAAATCTGTGGTAGCCCTTCGGGCAGGCCATACGGGGACGACACAAGCAAGAAGCCCAAGTTGAGTTGTGTCCTCCCCGGCGGACTGCCCACTCGCCGGCTTCGCCGAAGAGCCGCGCTGCGCGCGAAGGGCGCGGCTGTGGGCGGAGGAGGGCTGGGTGGTGGCTAGTGCTGGTCGAACTGGAGGGAGGTGGGCTGGATGGCGTTCGGCGTGACCGGGAGGGCGGGCAGTTCCAGGCGTTGGCCGTGGATGTCGGTGACCGCTATCGCGCTGCCGCAGCCCGCGCCGTTCTCCGAGAGGAAGTAGTTGTAGTCCGTTCGGGACAGTTGCTTCCAGCCCGCGTTCGTTCGGACTTCCAACTGTGCCACGGGGTTGCGGTGGTTGATCACCTGGATGCCGCACCACCACTGGCTCGAGCCGGTCTTGTAGCGGATCGAGATGCCGCCCTGCACCGGAGGGCTGACCAGGTGCCACGTGATCGGGATCTCGCCCACTTTCGGGTCGGCGAGCATGGCGAAGGCTTCCTGGCTGAGGTCCAGTTGGCCCACTCGGCAGGGAGAGGGGCACAGGTTGGTGATGCGGACGGTGATGCTGCGGCCGTTTGCGGCCTGGACGTGGATGTAGGCGCCGCAGGCCTTCGAGTCCTCGTAGTCCGACCAGTTCATCGCTGCGGTGAGCGGGTCGGGGCTGGGGTCGTACAGGCAGGCGCCGCTGCCGTCCGAGTCGTAGGAGGTGGCTACGGCGGTGTGGGGGTCGCCGGGCTTGATCTTGCCGACCAAGGGGGCTGCGGCTGGTTGTGGGGGTGTTGTGGTGCTGGGGGTGGTGGTTGTGGTGGTGGGCTGGCTGCTGGTGGTTTCCGGTGGGGTGCTGGGGGCGGTGGTGGCGGTTCCTATTGAGACGGTGCCCGGGGCGGCTTTCGGGTGTCCGGCTTCGCTGGGGTTGGGTAGGGCGATGGCTACGGCTGTGGCAGCCGTTGCGGCGATGACGGCTGCGATCAACCACCGTTTGGACACCGGCACTCCTGGGGCGTGGGGAAGGCAGCCACACTATGCCAGGCCTCCTGACGAAAAACAGCCCGCGCTCCGCCGGTGTGGGCGCGGAGCGCGGGCGTTCTTCGTCACTGTCAGGTTCGGGTCCAGCGTTGGTTGGACTGGCCCGTGCAGGTTGCCAGGCGGGGTTGGGTGCCGTTGGTGGTGTTGGGGGCCTCCAGGCACAGGTTGGACTGTTGGCCGGTGATCGAGCCGTCCGTGTTGAGACGCCACTTCTGGTTGGTGCCGCCGTGGCAGTTCCAGATGATGACCGCCGTGCCCACCGTGGTGCCGCCCGCCTCGGCGTCCAGGCAGCGCCTGGAGTCACCGGTGTAGACGGTCAGTTCACTGGCCGTGGTGGTGGTCCACTGTTGGTTCGTCCCGCTGTGGCAGTCCCACAGTTGCAGGCGGGTGCCGGGGGACGTGGACTGGCCGGGGACGTCCAGGCACTTGTTCGCGCTGGCCACCCGTAGGGGGCCGGTGGTACCGCCGCCTCCGGTGCCGTTGTCCAGGCCCAGGAACGAGATGGCGTAGGCCAGCATGCCGGCTTGCGGGAGGGTGTGGCCCGTGCCGGTGATGCTGACGGCCTCCACCGTCGCCTTGGTCGACGTGTCGCCGTAGCGGGTGCGGGTCCAGTTGGTTTGCGGGCGGTCCGTGGAGGACGGGGTTTGGGTCAGGCCGTGGAGGTTGGTCCACTGCTTGATCTCCTCGCCGAAGTTGCGGTACGACAAGGTGGTGTCCTGGTCGCCGTGCCACAACTGCATCCTCGGGTACCGACCCGTGTAACCGGGGTACATGGCCCGCGCCACGTTGCCCCACTCCTGGGCGGTCTTGGTGACGTTGCCGCCCGCGCACTGGCTGTTCCACAGGGAACCGTTGGTGGTGGCGAAGCAACCCGCCGGGACGCCCGAGTACGCCGAGGCCGCCGAGAAGACGTCCGGGTACTGGGCGGCCAGGACGTTCGTCATCATCGCACCCGACGAGAAGCCGCTGACCACGATCCGGGCCGGGTCGACGTTGTAGCGCTGCCTGGCCCACGCGACCATCGCCATGATGCCCGTGGAGTCGCTGCCCCCGTTGCGGGTCAGGCCCGCCTGGGTGGACACGTCGAAGCACTTCTCCGTGCGGGTGGCCTCGGGGACCACGACCACGTACCCGTACCGGTCGGCCGCGGTCGCGAAGTCGCGGCCGTTGCCGTTGAAGATGGCGCTCGCCGAGCCGCCGCAGTAGTGGACCAGGACGAGCAGGGCGGGTTGCGCGGCGACGTTGTCGGGCGCGTAGACGTACATGTTGAGGTTGGTCGGGTTCGTGCCGAAGTTGGTGATCCGGGTCAGCGTCGCCGCTGACGCCGGGCCGGCGGTCAACAGCACGGTCGACAGCAGGGCCAGGGCTAGGGCCGTCGACAGGAGTCGTCGCATCCGGTGGCCCCTACGCCTTGGCCCAGCGCTGGTTGGCGCCGGTGTGGCAGGTCCACACGATCACCGTCGAGCCGTTCGCGGTGGCCGCGCCGTTGACGTCCAGGCACAGTCCGGTCCGGACGTTGCTGATGGTGCCGTTGGAGTTGAACGTCCACTGCTGGTTGGTGCTGCCCGTGCAGTCCCAGATCCGGGCGCGGGTGCCCGTGGTGGCGTTGTCCGGCACGTCCAGGCACTTGCCCAGCACCCGCAGGGTCTGGCCGTTCTGGCTGAACTGCTGGTTGGCGTTGGTGTGGCAGTCCCAGATGATCGTCGGGGTGCCGTTGGCCGAGTTCGCGCCCTCGACGTCCACGCACCGGCCGGAGGCCTCGCCGCGCAACCGGAACGTCGTCGGGGCGGGCGGCGTCTCGCCGGTGAAGAACTTCCAGACCTCGCCCTTGACCCAGCTGCGCGCGCCGGACTCGCAGCCCGCGCACCCGTCCACCGGTCCCTGCTGGTGCCCGCCGTCGAAGGCCGCCCACACGACGGGGTAGCCGGCGCGGCAGTTCGCGTAGGTGGTGGAGATGTGCGTGCGGCTGCCGGCCGAGGGCTCGGGCGCGTTCTGCGGCGTGCAGCCGTTGTTGCGGACGAACCGGTCGCGCAGGGAGCGGCCCGCGCCGATGTTGTCGGAGATGCCGTGGATGCCCATGTAGGCCACCGGCTGGGTGCCGCCGTTGCAGCCGCTGATCTCGCCGGGGGCGGCGATGGCGGCGACCGCCTTGAACACCGTCGGGCGCGAGCACGCCAGCGAGTAGCTCATCGCGCCGCCGTAGCTGAAGCCGAGGGAGAAGATCTGGCCGGTGTCGACGCACAGGGCGTCGCCGATGCGGCGGATCATGTCGTCGGTGAAGGTGACGTCCTCGCCGCCGGAGTTGGCCCAGCCGTTGGAGATGCCCTGCGGCGCGACGAAGATCGTGCTCTCGTTGGCGAGCCTGCGCAGGCCGTAGTAGGCGTAGACGTCGCCGTCGCTGCCGCCGGAGGCGACGTCGTTGGCCGTGCCGCCCCACCAGTGGAACCCGAACACCAGTCGGTAGTTGCGGTTGACGTCGTAGTTGGCGGGCACGCTGAGGATGAAGCTGCGGTTCTTGCCGCCGCTCTGGATGTTGTGCGTGCCGCTGTTCAACGCGGGCGCCTTGCCACACCCGGGCGTCGCCGCGAGCGAGACACCACCCGAAGCGGCGCTCTCACCCCCTGCCGCCGACGCGGTGCCGGTGAAACCCGCCCCGCTGATGACCAGTGCGGCCAGGGTGACGATCACGTTCCGCCATCGGCGGCCGGCTTGTCGCATGGTTGGTGCTCCGATTCTCGTGGCTTCGTTGCCGGATCTCGGGCATCCGCGGCGGTTCGGACGCGAACCGGTTCGATCGATCAGCACGATACGGGAGGGCTGGTCGAATGGATAGCGAAGGCTGTGATCGAACCGATTCGACGTCTCTATTCGAACAGGCTCACTCCCGGAGCCAGCCCGGGTGTACTTGCCCACCTCCGGCGACCACGACGAAGACGCGAACCCGCCTCCGGCCCCGCCGCCACGCGCGCCCTCGCGCGCCCTCGCCCTCTCGCGCCCTCGCGCCCTCGCGCCCTGGCGGACCCGACCGCCCCGACCGCCCCGACCGCCCCGACCGCCCCGACCGCCCCGACCGCCCCGACCGCCCCGACCGCCCCGACCGCCAGCGTGGGCTCCCCTCGACCCGCAACGCAAGCCCCCACCGACCCCGGCGCACACTCCCCCCGGCCGATCCCCCGCTAGCCCGAACCGACGAACCTCCCCACCCCCGAAAGCCATGTCGAACGTGGATTCGACGTGGTCGCGGCAGGCGTCCACAGGCCGGCGGCGGTTCCCACCAAGCGGCCGTCGTTGACCCGCCCGCACGGCCGCCGTTACCTTGCCGGGTACTTCGGCGAGCCCACGGTGCGCTCGGGTCCGATGTGGAGCGTCGTCGCGTGCAATGCCGCGGCGGGCGCTGGTCTGTGTGTGTCCGAAAAGGACCGATCCCCCCGAATGGCCCATCTTCGCGCTATGTGGAGCATTTTCGCGTCTCGGTTGAACATTCAACGTGTCGGTCTCGTTCGAAGCGGGCGACACCGCACGACCGAGGAGAGGTTCATCGCCCGTGACCGCCATGACCACGCTCCACTCGTTGCCCCCCGACGAGCGCGACCGGTTCCACCGGTTCGTCTTCGGCCCGGAGGAGGCGCCGCCGTTCCACCGCGTCCACGACGCCTTCCGGGCACAGGCGGCCCGGTCCCGGGACACCCCGGCGGTCGAGCACGAGGGCCACCGCCTGACCTACGGGCAGCTCGACGACCGGTCCGACCAGGTCGCCGTCGCGCTCGTCGAGGCGGGTGTCCGGCCCGGCGACCACGTCGGGCTGTTCCTGACCCGGTCCGTGCACATGGTCGTCGGACTGCTGGGCGTGCTGAAGGCGGGTGCGGCCTACGTGCCGCAGGACGTCCGGATCACCCCACCGCACCACCTGGACCACGTCCGCCGCACGGCCGGGATCGACGTCGTGCTGACCACGAGCGAGCACGCCGACCGGGTCGAGGCCGGCACCGTGATCGCCCTGGACACCCTGCCGCACCGCGCCGTCCCCGCGCCGGAGGTGGAACCCGGCGACACCGCCGTGGTCATCTTCACCTCGGGCACGACCGGCGTGCCCAACGGCGTGCGCGTCACGCACGCGAACCTGTGCAACGTCCTGCTCACCGAGCCGGGGTCGCTGGGCGTCCGGCCCGGCGACCGGGTCACCCAGCTGCTCAACATCGCGTTCGACATGGCGGTGTGGGAGATCCTCGGCGCGCTCAGCCACGGCGCCACCCTGGTCGTCCGGGGCAGCAGCGCCCAAGCTGCGGCCGAGACGGCGACCGTCCTCATCGCCACCCCCGGCCTGCTGTCCACATTAGACAGGCGGAGGTGCCCCGACGTGCGGACCGTCGCGGTGGCCGGCGAGCGCTGCCCGCAGCCGCTGGCCGACGACTGGTCCCGGCAGGCGGTGTTCCACAACGCCTGCGGCCCCACCGAGGTCACCATCGTCAACACCGTGAGCCGGTACGACGGGCGCACCCTCACCATCGGCCGGCCGGTGCCCAACTCGACGGTCTACATCCTCGACGAGGACCTGCGCCCGTGCCGCATCGGCGAGGTCGGCGAGATGTGGGCGGGCGGCGCGTGCGTGACCGCCGGGTACCTCGGCAACGACGTCCTGACCGCCCAGCGCTACCGGCCCGACCCGTTCCTGGGCGGCGACCACGTGATGTTCCGGACCCGCGACCTGGGCCGCTGGACGCCCGAGGGCGAGCTGGAGCACCACGGCCGCACCGACGACCAGGTCAAGGTCCGGGGCTTCCGGGTGGAGCTGGACGCGGTCACCTCCGCGCTGGAGACCACCGAGGACTGCGTGCGCGCCACCACGGTCCTGCACGACGGCGCGCTCGTCGGGTTCGTCAGCCCCGCGACCGTCGCACCGGACGCCGCCCGCGAGGCCGTCGCGCGCGCCCTGCCCTACTACTGCGTGCCGACGCTCATCGTCCCGGTCGACCAGCTGCCCCTGACCGACCGCGGCAAGGTCGACCGCGCCGCCCTGCGCGCCCTGGTGACCGTCGCATGACCGCGCTCGAGACGACGACCGCGGGCGCCCGGTTCCGGCGGCGCCCCTACACCCACCACAACCGGCTGGCGGCGGCGGTCGTGCTGGTGAACCTGGCGCTGCTGGGCGCGGACCCGGCGGACATGGTCGTGGCCAACCTGACCCTGGCGGTGCTGATCCGCCAGCAGCTCGTGATCAACCTGCTGTTCCGGCTGGCCACCAGCGCGCCCACGACGTGGCCGCTCAAGGTCCGGTGGACCCTGGGCAAGGTCTACCACTTCGGCGGCCTGCACGTCGGCGCGGCGGTGTGCGCGACGGCGTGGTTCGCCGTCCTCGCCTGGACCACCGCCGATCCCCTGGCCTGGACGATCCTGGCCGTGCTCGTGGGCATGATCGTGTTCGCCCTGCCCGCCCTGCGCGCCCGGCGGCACGACCTGTTCGAGCGGACCCACCGGTTCGCCGGCTGGACCAGCCTGGTCCTGTTCGCGGCGCACGCCGCCGCCCAGCCGGGTTTCGTCGGCTCCACGCACTTCTGGCTGCTGCTGGCGGTCGTCACGAGCGTCGCGCTGCCGTGGTTGCGCCTGCGCAAGGTGCCCGTCCGGATCGTGCGCCCGTCCCGGCACGTCGCCCTGGTGTCGTTCGACTACGGCGTCACCCCGTTCGCCGGCTCGTCCACGGCGGTCAGCCGCAACCCGCTGCTGGAGTGGCACTCCTTCGCCAACGTGCCCTCCCCCGGCCGCACCGGGTTCCGCCTGACCATCTCCCGGGCGGGCGACTGGACCGGCAGCCTGATCGACGACATGCCCACCCACCTGTGGGTCAAGGGCATCCCCACCGCCGGCGTCGGCAACATCGACAAGCTGTTCACCCGCGTGGTCTGGGTGGCCACCGGCAGCGGCATCGGCCCGTGCCTGCCGCACCTGCTCTCCGGCGACACCCCGTCCCGGCTGGTGTGGTCCACCCGCGACCCCCGCGCCACCTACGGCGACGACCTGGTGGACGAGATCATGGCGGTCCAACCGGACGCGATCGTCTGGGACACCAACCGCGACGGCAAGCCGGACCTGGTGGAACTGGCCCTGCGCGCCCACCGCGAGTTCGCCGCCGAGGCCGTGATCTGCATTTCCAACAAGAAGACGACCTGGCACGTCGTGGAATCACTCGAGGCGCGCGGGGTGCCCGCCTTCGGCGCGATCTGGGACTCGTGAGGAGAGACGAAGTGGACTACTCGACACTCGCCGTCGACACCGACGACGACGGCATCACCACGCTCACCGTGACCCGCCCCGAGGCCCGCAACGCGTTGTCCGGCCAGGTGCTCACGGAACTCGCGCACTTCCTGTCCACGCAGAGCCCGACGGGCGTGGTCCTCACCGGTGCGCCCGGTCCGGCGTTCGTGGCCGGCGCCGACATCCGCGAGATGGCCGGGATGACCCCGGCGGAGGGCGAGCGCTTCGGCGCCCTGGGCCAACGCGTCACCCGCCTGGTCGAGGAGGCCCCGTTCCCGGTGGTGGCCGCCGTCGACGGCTACGCCCTCGGGGGTGGCTGCGAGCTGGTGCTGGCGTGCGATTTCGCCTACGCCACCCGCAAGGCGGTGTTCGGCCAGCCCGAGGTGGTCCTGGGGCTCATCCCCGGGTTCGGCGGCTGCGTGCGGCTGCCGCGGCTGGTGGGACCGGCGGTCGCCCGCGAACTCATCTACACCGGGCGGCACGTCGACGCCGAGGAGGCCCTGCGGCTCGGCCTGGTCACGTCGGTGTTCGATGACAGACCCACGATGCTCGCCGCCGCCCGCGCGGCGCTGCGCAGGATCGCCGGGAACTCGCCCGTCGCGGTGTCCCTGGCGAAGGCGGTGCTCAACGGCGTGCGGGGCCGAACCGTCCCGGAGGGGCTCGACGTCGAGCTGGCGGCGTTCCGGGAGGCGTTCACCACCGACGACCGGCACGAGGGCACCACCGCGTTCCTGGCCAAGCGCCCGCCGGACTTCGGCCGCGCGCGCAACCAGCCCACGTTCACCGACTAGACCACCGCAGAGGAGGTTCGCCATCAACGACACTCATACCGCGGCGCTGCGTGCCCTCCACGACGAGCACGCGCCTGCGCTGTGGCGGTACGTGCGCCGGTTGACCGGGGACGACGAGTTGGCCAGTGACGTGGTGCAGGAGACGTTGCTGCGGGCGTGGCGCAATCCCGAGGTGTTGGAACAAGGGGGTTCGGCGGCTCGGGCATGGCTCTACACCGTGGCCCGCAACGTCGTCATCGACGAGCGGCGCAGTGCGCGCGCCCGGTGGGAGGTCGGCGCCGGGTGGGTGCCCGAACGCGCCCGCTCGGACCACAGCGACGCCGCGTTGGACGCCTGGTTGGTGGCCGACGTGCTGACCCAGTTGACACCCGAACACCGGACGGTGATCGTGCGGGCGTATTACATGGGTCAGTCGGTCGCGGAGTTGGCCGCACTGCTGGACATCCCCGAGGGGACGGTGCGGTCCCGGCTGCACTACGGTTTGCGGGCACTGCGCCTGGCGTTGGAGGAGAAGGGGGTCACCGGACGGTGAGACCGCCTGTCGACCCGTACCGGGACTGGGGTGCCGCGTACGTGCTGGGATCGCTCGCGCCCGCGCAGCGGCGGGAGTTCGAGGCGCACCTGGCCGGGTGCCGGGACTGCGCGGCGGACCTCGCGTCGCTCGCGGGGGTGCCCGGCCTGTTGTCGGTCGTGCCGCGGGAGCGGGCGGCGGCGTTGCTGGAGCCGGAGCCGCCCGGCGAGCCGTCCGTGCTGGCCGGGCTGCTGGCCGCCGAGCGGGCTCGGCGGCGGCGGGCCAGGGTGCTGACGGCCGCCGCCGTGCTGGTCGCCGCGTTGATGGGCGCCGCCGTGGCGTTCCTGCTGACGCCGGCCCCGCCGGCGCCGACCCCGGGTCCCCCGCACGTCGCGATGCGCCAGACCGTGCCCAGCCCGGTGACCGCCGCCGTGCGCCTGCTCGACGAGCCGTGGGGCACGCGGATCGAGGTGCGCTGTTCCTACGACCAGCCGGAGGGGCGGTCGTCCCCGACCGTCGAGTACGGGCTGAACGTGGTCGACGGCCGAGGCCACGCCGTCCAGGTCGCTACCTGGACGGCGGGCCCCGGCTCCACCACCCGGCCGGTGGCGACGACCAAGCTGGTGCGCTCGGACGTCACCGCCGTGGAGATCCGGCTCCTGCCCGACGACCTGGTGATCCTCCGCGTCGAGTTCTGAGGGTCACGGTCGTTCGTCGAGGTACTCGAACCAGTCGAACGACGCCGTTCCCTCGGTGACGTACATGCCGATGACGCGGCCGGTGAAGCCCGTGGCGACCTCCGTGGACAGGTAGCGCCCGTCGAGCTCGCACAACCGCGTGCCGTCCACCTCGAAGCCGACCAGGTCCGGCCCGAGGACCCCGCCCTTCTCGTCCTCCTCGGTGGGCAGGCGCATGGTCACGCCCAGGGCCACCGGGCCGTCGGGCGCGTCGGCCGACGCCACGACCTGCCGCAGCGGGCCGATGCGCGCGATGACCTCGACCCGACCCGCCGCGACCTCGATGTCGTAGTGGTGGGTCTCGTCGAGCCGCACGGACAGCCCGGCCCGCGCCGAACCCGGGTCCAGCAGGGCCCGCACGCGGCACTGCTGGTGCTGCGGGCGGCGGCCGACGAACGTGTGGACCTGCTCGTCCAGCGACGGCCCGGTGGCGTGCAGGGTCAGCCAGCCGGGGCGTTCGGTCAGCGACCACGACGAGTCGGGCCGGCTGCGCGGCGAGATCCACTCGGGGGCCAGCGCCGGGCCGGTGAAGTCGTCGCGGGCGGGCGGCGGGTCCAGCGGGTGCCAGCGGGCCGGCGCCGGCTCGGTGAGCTCCACCGGGTCGACCTTCGGCCAGCCGTCCTCCCAGTCGACGCGCTTGAGGAACGTCTCCCGGCCCAGCGGGTGGTAGCCGGGGGTGAAACCGCGCGGGCGGGTGGCCAGCAGCACCATGAACCACTCACCGTCCGGGGTGGACACCAGGTCCGCGTGGCCGGTGCTCTGGATCGGGCGGTCGGTGCCGCGGTGGGTCAGGATCGGGTTGTGCGGCGCGGGCTCGTACGGTCCGCGCGGGTGCTTCGCGCGGGCCATCGCCACGGTGTGGCCGCGTTCCGTGCCGCCCTCGGCGATCATGAGGTACCACCAGTCGCCGATGTGGTACAGGTGCGGCGCTTCCGGCCACTGGAGGCCGGTGCCCGACCAGATCGGCCACGGGCCTTCCAGCACCTTGCCCGCCAACGGGTCGATGAGCGCGAGCTGCACGCCGTGCACGGTGCACCAGCAGTTGCCCTCCTCGTCCCAGACCAGGCTCGGGTCGATGCCGGGCAGGTCGATCCACACCGGGTCCGACCACGGCCCGGCCGGGTCCTCGGCGGTGACGATGAAGTTGCCGCCGTGCGAGACGTTGGTGGTGATCATGTAGAACAGGCCGTCGTGGTACCGGATGGTGGGCGCGTAGATGCCGCGCGAGGCGACCGCGCCCTCCATCGGCAGCTGCTCGGGCCGGTCCAGCACGTTGCCGATCTGGCGCCAGTGCACCAGGTCCTTGCTGTGCAGGATCGGCACGCCCGGGAAGTACTCGAAGCTGGAGCACACCAGGTAGTAGTCGTCGCCGACCCGGCACACGCTGGGGTCGGGGAAGAAGCCGCCCACCACCGGGTTGTCGAACGTCCTTGTCACGCTTCCGCCTCCGGGTCAGCCCTTGAACGCGCCGTCGAGGATGCCCGCGACCATCCGCCTGCCCACGAACACGAACAGCACCAGCAGGGGCAGGGTCGCGAGGAACGAGCCGGACATGGCCAGCCCGAGGTCGATGTCGAAGTTGTTCTGCAACGCCTTGATGGCGATCTGCGCGGTGAACCGCTCGGGCGACTTGAGCACGATGAACGGCCACAGGAAGTCGTTCCACGCCGTCACGAACCCGAACAGCCCCAGCACGAACGCCGCCGGCCGCACGATCGGGAACACGATCCGCCAGAACACCTGCCACGTCGACGCGCCGTCGAGGTAGGCCGCCTGCATCAGCTCGTCGCTGATCGTGGACACGATGTGCTGGCGCATCCAGAAGATGCCGAACGCGCTGGCCAGCCCCGGCACCACCAGCGCCTGGAGCGTGTCCACCCAGCCCAGCTCGGACATGATCAGGTACTGCGGGATCACGGCGAGCTGCGTCGGGACCGTCATCGTCAGCAGCACCACCAGGAACAGCGTGTTGCGCGCGGGGAACCGCAGCTTGGCGAAGGCGAACCCCGCCAGCGCGCACAACAACGCCTGCCCCACGCCGATCGACGTGGCGACGACGAGGCTGTTGATGATGGACTCCAGGAACGGGACGGTGTTGAACACCAACCCGGCCAGGTGGAAGAAGTTGTCCCCCGGCACCACTTCCGGCGGCATCTTCGTGGCCGTCGCCGTGTCGGTGGTGGCCACGATGAACATCCAGTACAGCGGGAACAGCGACACCAGCGCCGCGCCACCCAGCACCACGTACTGCCACCAGCGGACGCGGCCGACCGCGCGCGTGGCACTCATCGGTCCGCCTTGATCCGGCTGGACAGCAGGTAGTTGACGGCGGCCACGACCACGACCATGAGGAACAGCGCGACGCCGATCGCCGAGCCGTAGCCGAACTCGTAGCGGCCGAAGCCCAGTTCGTACAGCAGCAGCGTGAGCGTCTGGCACTGGCGCACCGAACCGCAGGTCAGCGACTGGCCGGGCGTGACCAGCAGCGGCTCGGTGAAGATCTGCAAGCCGCCGATGGTCGAGGTGATGACCGTGAAGATGATCACCGGCCGCAGCACCGGGACGGTGATGTGCCAGAACCGCTGCCACCCGCCCGCGCCGTCGATGGCCGCGGACTCGTAGACGTCGCGCGGCACCGCCTGGAGGGAGGCCAGGTAGAGCAGGGTGGTGTAGCCGAACCACCGCCAGGTCACCATCACCGCGATCACGACGTGGCTGCCGAAGGTGGACTGCACGAAGTCCACCGGGTCGACGCCGAACAGCCCGAGGAACCAGTTGAGCAGGCCGAAGTCGCGGTCGAACATCTGCGCGAACACGATCGCGGTGGCCGCCACCGACGTCACGTACGGCACGAGCACCGACATCCGGAAGAACACCGCGAACCGCAGCCGGGCGTGGTTGAGCAGGTGCGCCAGCAGCAGGGCCGCGAACAGCTGCGGCACGGTGGACAGGAACCAGATGCTGACCGTGTTGCGGGTGGCGTTCCAGAACCGCGGGTCGTCCAGCATCCGCGTGAAGTTGTCCATGCCGATGAAGGTCTGGTCGCCGATCGGGTTCCAGTCGAACAACGCCACGTAGAACGTGAACAGGAACGGGAACAGGCCGAACACGGCGAACAGGACGAAGAACGGCGCGATGTAGGCGTAGGGCGCCAGCCGCTCCCGCAGAGGGGTGCCCACGCGCGTGGCGGGCGGTTCCGCGGGAGCGACCGGGACGGGCGCCAGTGTGGTGCTCACCGGCGCCTCACTTGCCGATGGCCGTCTTGATGTTGCGCACGGCGTCGTCCCACGCCGTCGCCGGGTTGCCGTTGTTCTGCTCGACGTTGGTGATGGCGTTGAGGAACTCGGTGCCGATCGTCGCGCTGTCCGGTCCGATGTAGAACGGCTTGAGGCCGACCAGGGACTCCGGGTAGATCTTGCCGATCGGGGCGTTGGAGAAGAACGGCTCGTTGCGGCCGGTCAGCTTCGGGTCCTGGTAGACCGACGGCGTGGTGGGCAGTGCGCCGGAGTTCACGAAGTGCTCCAACTGGCCCTGCGGCGACTGCATCGCCTTGATGTACTCCCAGGCGGCCTGCGGGTTCTTGGCGCGGGCGGGGATCGCCAGGTAGCTGCCGCCCCAGTTGCCGGACTTGCCGGGGATCGCGGCCAGGTCCCACTTGCCCGCGGTGTCGGGGGCGTTGCTGCGGATGGCGTTGAGCATCCACGAGGGCGCGGCCAGCACGGCGAACTTGCCCTGCTGCATCGCGGCGCTCCAGCCCTCGGCGAAGGAGGACTGCTTGGCGGTGATGCCCGCCTGCGCGGCCTTGATGCCCAGTTCGAACGCCGACTTCACCTGCGGGTTGGTCGAGTAGACCAGCTCGCGCTTGTCGTCGTAGTACTTCTGGCTGCCCTGGTTGACCGCCTGGTAGAAGACGCTGGTCGCGACGTTGTCGACGAACGGCTGCCCGGTCTTCTCGGTGTAGCGCTTGCCGGTCTCGATGAAGGCTTCCCAGTCCGGCCACAGCTTGCTCACCGACTCGCGGTCGGTGGGCAGCCCGGCGGCGGCGAACAGGTCGGTGCGGTAGGCCATCGCCATGCCGCCCACGTCGGTGGGGATGCCGAGGATCTGGCCGTCCTTGGCGATGCTCTGCGACATCACCCAGTCCAGGTAGTCGCCCTTGATCTGGTCGGCGCCGAAGGTCTTGAGGTCGACGAAGTTCTGCGGCTGCTCGACGAACTTGGGCAGGTCGTCGCCCTGGATCAGCACCAGGTCGGGCACCTTGCCGCCGGCCAGGGCGGTGGTCAGCCCCTGCGCGGTCTCCTGGGCGTTGCCGACCTCGGTCAGCTTGACCTCGACGTCGGGCCGCTTCTTCTTGTACTCCTCCACGGAGGCCTTCTGGTTGATCCCGCTGAAGGACCAGAACTCGAAGGACTTCCCGTCACCGCCGCCGCCCCCGCCACTGCCAGGAGAGCACGCGGCGGTCAACAGGACCGCGGCGACGATGGCGCGGAGTTTCATGGATGGCCTCCAGGGCGAGCGGGCGGCGTCTACGACCGGCTTCGAAATATTCGACGAAATACCGGAATCTTTCGGATCGGACCGTAGGCTGACCATCCGGCGATCGTCAAGCACTTGCGCAACCGGACCGAAACCTTTCGAGGGCTACACTTCGCCCCATGAGCCGGGCGCGCCGACCGAACACCACCCCCACCGAGGACACGGGCGCGACCATCACCCAGCTCGCCGCCCTGGCCGGCGTCTCGGTCGCCACGGTGTCGAAGGTCGTCAACGGCCACCCCGACGTAGCCGCCGAGACGAGGGCGTCGGTAGAGGGCATCATCCGCGAACACGGCTACCGCAGACGCCGCCGAGCCACCCGCGCCAACCTGGTCGAGGTGGTCCTCCACGCCATCGAGGGCGACTACGCCACAGAGATGCTCAACGGCGCCGCCCGCGTGGCAGCAGCCCACGGCCTGGCCGTAGCCGTCTCGGAACTCAGCGGCGCCCACACCCCCGACCGAGACTGGATCGAAGGCGTCCTGGCCCGCCGACCAGCAGGCGTGGTAGCGGTCTTCTCCGGCCCCACCCCGGCACAACGAGAACGCCTACGCAGCCGAGGCATCCCCATCGTCCTGGTGGACCCCACCGACGAGCCCGGCCCGCAGGTGTGGTCGGTAGGCGCCAGCAACTGGAGCGGCGGCCTGTCAGCCACAAGACACCTGCTGGACTTGGGCCACCGCAAAATCGCCACCATCACCGGCCCTTCCAGAACCCTCTCCGGCAGAGCCCGCCTGGACGGCTACCGAGCAGCCCTCGACACGGCAGGCGTCCCGGTAGACCCAACCCTCATCCGAGAGGGCAACTTCCAAATAGCCGACGGCCGCACCCACGGCAGAGACCTGCTACACCTCCCCGACCGCCCAACAGCCATCGTGGCGTGCAACGACGGAACAGCCTTGGGCGTCTACCAAGCAGCCCACGAGGCAGGCCTACGCATCCCCGAAGACCTCAGCGTGGTCGGCTTCGACGACATCCCCTCGAGCCGAGACATGATCCCCCCGCTGACCACGGTCAGACAGCCACTGCGCGAGATGGCAGCGGCGGCAACGGAAGTCATCGTGGCCCTGTCCCGAGACGAACCCCCAAAACAAAGCCGCCTGGTCCTGGCCACAGACCTGATCATCCGCTCCAGCACCGCCCCACCCCCACCCTGACACCAACCCGCCCCAAGGCCGGAAGCCCGCAGGGGAAGCTCTTGCGCCCGAAGGGCGTGCTCTTCGAAGTGCCTCGCGCAGCAGACCTCCCCCCTGGGCTTCTTCCGTCATCCCCGTATGGCCTGCCCGAAGGGCTACCACGCTTTTGGTCGGGTGCAGCCGAAATTTT
>NZ_JBBEGC010000143.1:0-17450 GCF_037401995.1 Saccharothrix sp. CCNWYY140 | reverse complement strand
GCCATACGGTGGGGGAACCGAGGCCCTCCACTTGTAGGTAACACCTACCGCGCGCTCCGCGCGCGAACCACCGCGCTACGCGCGCTGGAAGGCCTTGGGTGGGTGAAAGAGTGCCACGATCGGCTGACATGCGGCCGACCCGCCCGCCCATCGCCGGACAATGAGGCCACCGGCGAGAAGGGGTGATCGGCGTGGCTGCCGAGTTCAAGTTCGTGGTCGATGGCATCGAACTGTCCGACGACCAGCGTGCCGCGATCGCGCATGCCGTCGCTGCCGCAGGCACCGTCGCGCTCAACGACGCCATCCAACCCGGCCAGGCCTACGTGGAGATCGGCGCGGTCAACGTGCGCAAGTGGGAGTTGGTCGGCAAACGGGTCCTACTCGGCCAGCTCGCGGAGGAGTTCAGCGACAAAGCGCAGGACATCGTCGACTTCTCGCGATGAGCGACCGCCCGCCAGGCCGCACCTGTCCGAGCAGTGACGCCGGTGACGGCACCACCGTCCTGGGAATCCTCGGTCCGCACGGGAAGGTCGTGTACACGCCGCGCGGAGCCGTGGTGACCGACGCGCTCCGAAGCGACCTGGCCTCGCCCGACAGCCCCCTGGAGTCACGGTTTCGGTTTGCCGGGCCCTGTGTCGAGGCTGCATGTGCGTTCTGGGACGGTTCCTGTCGGGCGCTCGACGCTGCCCACGAGGACTTCGACAGCGGCGTCCCGCCTGATGACACCTCCGATCTGCCTCGGTGCGGGATCAGGGACACTTGTCGTTGGTGGCACCAAGAAGGGCAGAAGGCTTGTCGGGTCTGCCCCTTCGTGAGGACGCGTGCGGTGCCGACCTAGAGACGAGTGTGCCTGGGGGCTGACGAACGGTGAGTGACTTCGACGTGTTCCTCGCCGACTGCCCCGCACGCACCACACTGGACCTCGTAGCCGATACCTGGTCGGTAGTGGTCGTGGTCGGGCTGGGCCAAGGGCCTCGCCGGTACGGGGAGTTGTTGGAGCGCATCGGCGGTATCAGCAAGAAGATGCTCACCCAGACCTTGCGCAAACTGGAGGACAACGCCCTCGTCGAACGCCGTCGGCTGGCCACGGCCCCACCCGGCGTGGAGTACCGGCTGACGGCCTTGGGACACAGCCTGCTCGAACCGGTCTCGGTACTGGCCCGGTGGGCCGAAGAGCACGCCGGGGAACTGGCCCGCGACTGACACCGAAGGGCACCGGCTGGTGCCCCACGGCTTCCTACGCTCGCCGCCATGAAGATCGCACTCCTCGGAGCCGGGGTCATGTCGGACGCGTTGGGCACTCGATGGGCGAAAGCCGGCCACGAATTGATGGTCGCCGGGCGCACGGAAGCCAAGGCACAGGCGCTGGCCAAGCAGTGGGGCGGACGTGCCGGCACGTTCCAGGAAGCGGCCGAGTTCGGGGACATCGCCCTGCTCGCGGTCCGGTACCAAGGGGTGGAGCACACCCTGGCCGAGATCGGAAAAAGCCTGCGAGGCAAGCCGATCATCGACTGCAACAACGCGGTGGAAGTCGAGAACTTCACCCTGGTCACCGAGCCGGGCCAGTCGATGGCGCAGCACATCGAGCGCGCCACGGGCGGTCACGTCGTGAAAGCCTTCAACCTCTGCCACGCCGACGTCTGGCGCCGAGACCCGCCCCTGTTCGACGGCCGCCGCCTCACCGTGCCCTACTGCACCGACCACCCGGAGGCAGGCGACCTCACCGCGCGCCTGATCGACGACCTGGGCTGCCTCCCCCTACCGGCAGGCGACCTCCGACACGCCCACCACCTCGAAGCGATGGCCGCGGTCGTCATCAGGCTGTTGTTCGGCGGACACGACCCGCAAACGGTGTTCAACCTCGTCCAGGCCTAGCGAGGTCAGGACACCTCCTCTTCCTCCACCACCCGCTGAGCACGCCCCCACGTCAGCTTCACCTTCAAATGCCCCTCGACGCCCGTCTTGGCGATCACCGCACCAGCCTCCGCGTTCAGCTTCACACCGAACTCGACCTGGACCTCGTCCGGCCGCTCGGCCATGTCGCGGAAGCTCGCCAGAGCGGTGGACGCGGCGTCGCGGACCTGGCGCATGGACTCCTCCAAGGACGCCGTGGCGGATCGGATGACGTTGCCGGCCCTCGACACCGGGGAGATCTCCGGTCCGTCCGCGGTCACCTCCACCAGGACCACGTCGTCGTCGGGCAGGCGGAAGCTGATCAGCTCGGGCACAGTTCTCCTCGGTCGGCGTCCTCGGGGTAGGACTTCTCGATGGTCTGGTCGTTCTCGGGGTCGGCGAGCACCTCGCACAGCCGGTCCACGAGGTCGTCGGTGTCCAGGCGGGGCTGGTCGGTGACGGCGGCGGTCAGGCGGCGCAGGGGTGGTGGGCGGTTCGGGTGGGGCAGGACCACGCCGATCGCGCTGGTGCTGACCAGCAGCACCGGGCCGTCGGTGTCGTCGAGCAGGAGTGCGGTGCTCCAGCCGGTGTCGAAGGACGCGGTGTCCTGCTTCTCGCCGGTGGGCAGCCGCCAGCTCGACAGGCGGTCGCCGAAGCCGCGCGGGAGCTTGCGGATGTCGGTGATGGACGTGTCCAGGTCTTCCCGCCACGAGATCAGCAGGGTGTCGCCGGTCGCGTCCAGGCCCACGGTGCCGTCGCGCTCCTTCTCGGACAGCGCGGTGACGCGGGCGGTTTCGGCCCGGGTCTCGGTGTCCCAGACGACGGCGTGCTTGCCGGCCGGCGTGGTCGTCGTCGCGGCCAGCACCCGCCAGTCGAGGCTGACGGCGGACGAGTCCACGTGGTCGGCCAGCTCCACCCGGGTCGTCGGGCCGGAGAAGTCCACTGTGGACAGACGCAGGCGGGGGCGTTCGCCCTCGTCGCCGACGATCTCCTGGACGGTGGCGGTGCGTGCGCCCGGCGCGAACCACAGGTCCGTGATCCAGCCGCGCCACGGGACGGAGTGCTCCTCGCGTGGCTGTCCGGTCCGCAGGTCCCACGTGCGGACGCGGTTCTCGGACGCGACCATCTCCGCCAGGTCGGCCACCGGGAAGGTCGGCATGACGACGGCGACGACCTTGTCGTCCGGGTCGATGGCCACCTCGGCGACGGAGGTGAGCGTGGCGCCCAGCTTCGCGGCCACCGCCACGCGCCGCGCGTCCACGTCGTAGACCACCAGGCACGCCTCGAACATGAACATGTTGACCGGGGCGCACGTGGGGTACTCGGCGGGGTCGAGCGCGGGCATGCCGTTCTCGTCTGTTGGGCCGGTGACCTTCAGCGTCCGGAAGCCGACCATCTGCACGAAGGCCACGTACCGGCCGCTGCGGCTGATGGTGACCGCGTTCGTCCGGTCGTTCGGACCGAACAGGTGGTCCAGGCGGGTGGTGGTGACGCGCTCGCCGTCGATGTCCCAGACGACGGCCCGGCGGGCGGAGTCCGTGGTGACCAGCCGTTGGCCGTCGGCGCTGACCTTCTTGGCGAAGTCGGCGTCGCCCACCGGGATCGGCCGCAGTCCCGGCGGACCGCCGCGCGGGTCGGGCTCGTTGGGGGCGCTCGCCACCACGGTGTAGTCGGGGAGCAAGCGGTCGACCTCGGTGACGCTCCAGTCCGGCAACGGGTTGATCTTCACGTCGGAGTCGGTGCGGTAGGCGCGCAACGCCATCTGCAACCCGCTGTGGCTGTCGTGGATGCGGAGGGCGGCGGCCTTGGCCGCCATGTCGTTCGCCGCCAGGGTGGCGCGCTGCCGGTCGACCGACTGCTGGGTCACCACGGCCGCGACCAGCGCCAGCACCAGGACGACGGCCACGCGCGCCGCCCGGCGCAGCCGCCGCCGGTTGCTCAGGCCCACGTACTCGCGTTCGGCGGGGGAGAGGTCGGCGCGGTGCTCGCGGGACCAGCGGTTGGCGTCGCGCAGGTCCGCCCCGGACAGCAGGCGGCGCGGCGCGGAGCGCTCGTCGGACCACCGCCGCATCCGCTGGCGCAGGGTTTCCTGCCAGGTGCGGAAGTCCCGGTACCGCGCGGCCACCTCGCGCAGCCGTGCCCAGTGGGACAGCAGGGATTCGTGCGCCAGCTCGACACCGGGTCCGGGCGCGACGCGAAGCACGAGCAGGCGGGTGGCGGCCAGCCGTTGCGCCACGGCCCACTGGTCGGCGTCCAGCTCCTCGCGGCGGGCGGTGCGGCGGACCGTCAGGTCGCCGTCGGGCAGCGGGCGGATCAGCTGCACCAGCAGGCGGGTCGCGGTCCGGCGCGCCTCCGGGTCCAGCGCGGTCCACACGTCCTCGGCGTAGGCGGCCAGCGCGCCGCGGACACCGCCCAGCTCGTCGTAGGTCTCGTGCCGCAGCAGGCCACGCCTCCGGCGCTGCCACAGCTCGGTCAAGGTGAACTGCACCAGCGGCAACGGGCTGCTCGCGGTCTGCACGTCCTCGACCACCCGGTCGACCAGGCCGGGTTCGCACTCCACCGTGCCGATCCGGGCCAGCGGACCGGTGATCGCCGCGCGCAGCTGGGAGGAGGTCAGCTCACCGACCGTCACCGGCAGCCAGCGGCCCGCCAGCTGCACGGTCGCCGGGGCGCGCAGGGCGGTGCCCAGGAACGTGTCGCGGAGGTTGAGCAGGACCGCCCAGCGCGCGGCCGGGCGCAGCGCGGCGCGCAGCACCGCCGTGAACGCCACCTGGTCGGCCTGCGGCAGGTCGAAGACCTCCTCGAACTGGTCCACGGCCACGACCAGGCGGTCCTTGCCCGACCGGTCGAGGACTGCGGCGACCACGTCCGCGATCCCGCCGCCGGCCAGGCGCGCGACCAGCGCGTCGACCCGCTCGACGTCGTCCGCCCGGCCGTGGAGCAGCCGGTCCAGCGCGGTGGCCAGCGACCGCAGCGGGGTGGACGCGTCGGAAGGCCGCAGGACCACCACGTCCACGTCGGCCAGCCTCGGCAGCACCCCGGCGCGCAGCAACGACGACTTGCCCACCCCGGACGGCCCGACCACGCACACCACCGGCGCGGTCCGCACCAGCTTCGCCACCCGCTCGGACTGCTCCTCCCGCCCGAAGAACAGGTCCGCGTCCTGCTCGTCGAACGGCCGCAGCGCGCGGAACGGCGGTTCGCGCTCGATCACGTCGGCCAACCCCGGCCACGCGGCCAGCAGCGCGTCCACGGTGATCATGTACCCGAGCTTGGGCGGCGCGCCGGTGACCCGCCGGACCACCATGCCCACCGCCGCGTCCAGCTCCGGCCCCCACACGGCCGTGCCGGAGAACCCCGGTTCCAGCCGGGCCTCCCGACCGGGCTCGCTGTGCACCTCGACCCAGCCCGTGGCCACCGGCCCGGCACGCCGCCCGTAGACCCAACTCCCGATCTCCAGCCGGTGGGGGAACCCGACCATGACCAGCTGGTCGGGGGTGAGCCCACCGGACCGGCTCAGCACCAGCGGCGTGCCGCCCTCCGGCGGCAGTTCGAGCAGGTCGAGCCCGGCGATGTCACCGCTCAGGTCGTCGCCCACGGGCACCCAGGCGGCGACCCGTGCGGCGATCCGCCGTCCGGGGGCCAGCAGCGGGAAGTCGATCTCCACCGGGCCGTCCGGCCGGGGGCCGCCTTCCCGGACGTCCAGCGCGGCGGCGACGACGTGGGCGGCGGTGAGCACGTGCGCGGGACCGGCGAGGAACCCGGCCCCGACCGGCACGTCCCCACGCCACACGCGCACCAGCGCGCCTTCCAACGGAATCCGCTCCGACACCATCCCCCGCCCCCGGTAGTGATCGACACACGCTACCTACCGCCGGCGCGCGGCACGACGAGCCGGCCGTTCCCGGCCAGTCCACCGTCCCAGCCGATGCCGGCCAGAGCCGGTGTCAGCCCCAGCCGGTGCCGGCCCCAGCCGGTGTCACCCCGAGCCGTCCAGCTCGATCGCCGCCGCTTCCTCCAGGCGGCCGAAGTCGTGGAGCCGGTGGCGCAGCAGCGTGAGCGCCTGGCGGTGGCTCGGCCCGTCCAGCTCCGGATCCTGCTCGGCGCACGACCGCCACACGTCCACCGCCTCGCGGTAGGCCTGCAACGCGCCCTCCACGTCGGCCCGGTTCGTGAGCAGGTGCCCGAGCGCGGTCAGCAGGCCGCCGAGCAGGCGGCGGTCCCTGGTGGTGGCCTCGTGGGCCGGCTCACGCAGGTGCGCGATCGCCTCCTCGATCGTGGCGACGGCTTCCCGGTGCGACCCCGCGGCGTCGTACCGCAGCGCCAGGCCGCCCAGGTAGCGGGCGAGATCGGAGCGGTGCGCGCCGGGCTCGGTCTCCACCAGGTCGCGCAGGTGCGCGACGGACTCCTCGGCGGAGGCGAGCGCGCTCTCCGGCTGCCCGAGGGCGTGCAAGACCTCTCCGAGGTAGTACAGGGAGAACGCCAGCGCCGGGCGGTGCCCGGCCTGCTCGGCCTCGGCGAGGTCGCGGTGGATGGTCACGGCCGCCTCGACGGGGCCGAGCGCTTCCGGAGCGCGACCCAGTTCCAGCAGGGTGGCCCCGACGGCGTTGAGGGACTCGGCCAGGTCCCGGCGGTGCGCGCCGGGCTCGACCCGGGCCAGCTCGCGCCGGATCTCCACGGCTGCTTCCAGCAAGGCCAAGGCGTCGTGGGCCCGGCGCAGGTCCACCAACACCGCCCCGAGCATGTGGTAGGAGTCTCCCAGGTCGACGCGCTCGGGAAGACCGGGCGCGGCGGAGGCCAGGTCGCGCCGCGCCGCGGTGGCCTCCTCGACGGCCGCCAACGCTTCCCGGTAGCGACCCAGCTGCCACAGCACGACGCCCAGGGAGTGCAGGGAGTCGGCCAAGTCGGCGCGGCGCTCCGCCGGGTCGGCGCGGGCGAGGTCGCGTCGGATCTCCACGGCTTCCTCGTGGGCCGCGAGGGCGTCGCCGAGCCGCCCCAGCCTGAGCAGGGTCATGCCGGTGCCGGACAACGACCTCGCGAGGTCGGCGCGGCGCCCGGCCGGGTCGGCGTGGGTCAGGTCGCGTCGGATCCGGAGGGCTCGTTCGTCGGCCGCCAGGGCTTCGCGGTCGCGACCCAGTTCCGACAAGGTGGTCGCCAGGCCGTAGAGGGATCGGGCCAGCTCCGGCAGGTGCTGGTCGGGCTCCAGGTCGGCGAGCTCGCGGCGGATCTCGACGGCCTCCGCGGCGGGGGCGAGGGCCTCCGCGTACCGGCCCAGGTCCCTGAGGTGGTGGGCGAGGTATGCCAGCGACTGCGCGAGTTCCGGCCGGTGCCCGCCGTCCTCGGCCCGACGGCGGTGGTGGTCGACGAGGAGGCGGCCGTGGGCCACGAACAGGTGGGTCATCGCCGGGTGCGGGACCAGCGCGACGAGGCGTTCGCGCGCGTCCGGGTGGATGGCGACCGCCTCGCTGTCGACGAGGGCGGCCAGGGCGCGGTCGAGCCGGTGGTCACCGGCGCCGGTGGACAGGATCGCCGTGATCGTCTCGGGCAGGACGGCGGGTCGGGGCGCGAGGAGGGCGGACAGGACGTCCAGGGCGTCGGCGTGGTCGGTGTGCGCGGCGACCAGGATCGGTGCGGCGACGGGCATGTCGTCGTCGGTGAGCAGGCGTGGGGCGCGGGACAGCGTGTTCAGCACCAGTCGTTCCGCCACCAGGTGCGGGCGCAGGTCGAGTCGGTGGTCCGGACCGGGTGGGTAGCGGCGGAGCGCCCAGCGGGCCACGGCGACCCTGGACTCCTGGGCCGCGTCGTGGGCGAACTGCGGGACCCGGCGTAGCAGCCGTGCCGCGTGGTCGAGGTCGTCGGCCGGCAGGAGGAGCAGGACGGTGACGGCCTCGGCGAGCACCTCGACGTCACAGCCCCGGGGGAGCTCGGGCAGGTCGGCCCGCCAACCCCGTTGTTCCAGGGCGACCAGCTCGGTGACCAGTTCGGCCGGCGACCAGGTCCGGGTCCGCGTGCGGCCCAACACCGCGAGCAGCGCGCGGGCGTGCAGCACCAGCGGGGTGTCGTCGTCGGACCCGACCGGCCGGTCCGGGACGTCCGGCGGGGCCACGCGCAGCGCCGTGGCGTAGGCGCGCACCGCCTGGGCGTACCAGCGCTGCCGGTCTCCGGCCTCGCCGACCGGCGCCAACGCCTCCCCGCGCCGCAGTTCCGGCAGCAGCGCCTCCGGCAGGTCGGGCAGCGCCTCGGCGGTGCGGCTCAGCAGGAGGACGCGGACCAGGTCCGGGTGCCTCGTGGCCGTGCCGACCAGGGTTTCGAGGGTGCCCGCCGGAACGCGGTCGGCGTCGTCGACGACGACCAGCGTCGGGTCGCCGGCGGCGACGATCCGTTCCACCAGGCCGTCCCCGGCGCCCTGGAGGCGACCCGCCGCCCACCCCGGCGGCAGGGACTCCGCCACGGCCAACGCCAACCGGCTCTTGCCCACCCCGGCCGGCCCGGTCACCACCCGCACCACACCCGGACCGCGCCGCACGCACCAGTCGAGCAGACGGGCGTGGACGCCGCCGCGCCCCCACAACGGCGTGGGGCTGAACGGCGCGGTCAGCCAATGCGCCACCGCCCGGCCACCCCCGTCGGCCTCCGGTGGAGTGGGCCGAAGCGGCCCCAGAAGTGCGTCGCGGGCCGTCCGCGCGTCGGCGCGGTCCTGGGCCGCCTGCCACGTCGACAGCGCCACCTGGGTCGCGACCAGCACCGCGAGCGCGGCGGCCACCACCCACGCGAACTCGTCGGTGGCGAGGTTGGTCAGCACGCCCACGCCGGCGGCGGTGATCACCGACACGGCCCCGTGCCACCACCGCAGTCCCCGTAATCGCCTCACACCGGGAACTGTCGCAGGCCGGACCGCGTCCGTGGTGCAGGTTGGGCGTTGCACGTTCCGCGCGCGCCGCGGCACATACCTGTCATGGAGACAGACAAGCCTGGTGGGATGGGGGCGCTGGCCCCGGTGGTGTGGAGGGGACGTGGGCGATGACCACCGTGGTTTCGACGAGTACTTCCGGGGCGATCATGCCCGGCTCGTGGCGTTCGTCGTGAAGCTCGGCCACGGGCTCCAGGACGCCGAGGACGTCGCGGCGGAGGCGATGACCCAGCTGTACGTGCAGTGGGACGTGGTGCGGCAACCGCAGGCGTGGGTGCGGTTGGTCGCTCGTCGCCTGGCGGCGCGGCGCGCCCGCCGAGAGGTCGAACGGGTCGTCCGCGAGGAGTTGGCCGGCCGTGCGGCGCCCGTCGTGGACCAGCCCTCCGTCGAGGTCGAGAACGCGCTGTGGCTGGCCGGCGTGCTGGACGCTCTCGGGACGCGCGAGCGGGAGGTGTTGGTGTTGACGCTGGAAGGGTTCACGACGTGGCAGATCGCCGAGCACTTGGGGATCGAGCCGGCGACGGTGCGGTCCCACCTGCGGCGTGCGCGTCAGCGGTTGAAGGGCCACCCGGTGCTCGCGGTCGCGCTTCCGGAGCAGGGGAGGACCGATGGCTGAGGACATCGAGCGACACCTGACCGCCGTCGACGACGCCCTGAACGCGGCGGACGCGGCTCTGACCGCCGAGGTCGCGCGGGTGGTCGACGTGGAGGCGGCGTTGGAGCGGGTGAAGCGGGCCGGCCTGCGGCGCGTCACGACCGCGCTCGACGAGGTGGACATAGCTGCCGCGCCGCCGATCATCGGGCTCTGACGGCGACCGTGCCGTCTGGGAGCGCTAACAACCATTGACAACTCGCAGGGGCGCACGGTCCCATAGTGCTCGCCAGCGCGCCGAAAGCGGAGGGCCGTCGGTTGTTAGCGATAACATCCGGCGGCCCGAAGCCCCTCGGCGTGGTGAGACGAGAGGAGTGCCCGATGACCGTGCGCCCTTCCCGACAACGGCGACGGCTGCGTGCCGTGGTGGTGTCGGCGTTGGTGGCCCTGTTGGCCGGCCTGGTGACGCCGGCGGCCTCGGCGTCGCCGGCGGTGCAGTACACGAACCCGCTGGCCAACCAACGCGCCGACCCGCACATCTTCAAGCACACCGACGGCTTCTACTACTTCACCGCGACCGCGCCCGAGTACGACCGGATCATCCTGCGGCGCGCGACCACCATCCAAGGCCTGGCGAGCGCCCCGGAGTCGGTGATCTGGCGGCGGCACAGCTCCGGGGAGATGGGCGCGCACATCTGGGCGCCGGAGATCCACTTCATCAACGGCAAGTGGTACGTCTACTTCGCCGCCGGCCGCACCGACGACATCTGGCGCATCCGCCCGTACGTGCTGGAGAACTCCAGCGCCGACCCGTTCACCGGCACGTGGGTGGAACGCGGCCGGGTGAACGTCCCCTGGGACACCTTCTCCCTGGACATGTCCACCTTCGTCGTCAACGGCGTGCGCTACCTGACGTGGGCGCAGGCGGAGCCGGGCATCGCCACCAACTCCAACCTCTACCTGGCCCGGATGGGCGCGACCCCCTGGCAGATCACCGGAACCGTGGCGCGGTTGACCGTTCCCACGCTGGACTGGGAGACCCGCGGCGGCGTCAAGGTCGCCGAAGGCCCGACGGTGATCCAGCGCAACGGCCGCGTCTTCCTCACCTACTCGGCCAGCGCGACCGACCACAACTACTGCCTGGGCATGCTGACCGCGTCGGCCTCGGCGGACCTGCTCAACCCGGCGTCCTGGACCAAGGGCCAGAGCCCGGTGTTCGCGAGCAACGCGGCGACCGGCCAATACGGCCCCGGCCACAACTCGTTCACCGTGTCCGAGGACGGGCAGAGCGACATCCTGGTCTACCACGACCGCAACTACCGCGACATCTCCGGCGACCCGCTGCGCGACCCGAACCGGCGCACCCGCGTGCAGAAGGTCTACTGGAACGCCGACGGCACACCGAACTTCGGCATCCCCGTGGCCGACGGGGTCACGCCCGTGCGGCTCAAGTCCCACAACTTCCCCGACCGGTTCATCCGGCACTGGGAGTACCGCGCGCGGATCGAAGCGAACGTGAACCCGTTGGCGGACTCGCAGTTCCGGATCGTCCCCGGCCTGGCGGGTTCGGGCACGGTGTCGTTGGAGTCGACCAACTTCCCCGGCTACTACCTGCGCCACCGCAACTACGAGGTCTGGGTGGAGCGCAACGACGGCAGCGCGACCTTCCGCGGTGACGCGTCCTTCTTCCGCCGCGCGGGCTTGGCGTCGAGTTCGGCCGTGTCGTTCGAGGCGACCAACGTGCCGGGCTACTACCTGCGGCACTACGACTACCTGATGACCCTGCGGACCGCCACGGACGCGGTCGGCCGGGCCGACGCCACGTTCGTGCTGGAGTGACCGAAGCCGTCCACCCGAAGGAGAGGCGATGAAGCCGATCTCTGCCCTTGGCCTGGTGTCCGCGTTGGTGCTGTCGATGCTGATCGGCGCGCCCATCGCCCAAGCCGCCGGTCCGGCGCCGCACTACCTGATGACGGCGTTCACCAACAGCAGCGAGTCGAACATGTACGTCTACGACTCGACGAACGCCACCAACTTCGACCTGGTGCGCGGCAACGCCTACCGGCCGCCTTCGGGCCTGATCCGCGACCCCAGCGTCATCCGGCACACCGACGGCTACTACTACCTCGTCTACACCACCGGCTGGACGGGCAACACCATCGGCTTCGCCCGCAGCGCCGACTACACGACGTGGACGTTCCTGCGCAACGTCGTGGTGGGCTTGAACGGCTCGACCGGCAGCACGTGGGCGCCGGAGTGGTTCCGCGACTCCGACGGCAGCGTCCACGTGGTGTTCTCGGCCTCCACCACAGGCACCGCGGGCCAGTTCCGGCCCTACCGGATCACCGCCACCAACGCCGACCTGTCGGCGTGGACGTCGCCGGTCGCGCTGGGCATCCCGGCCAACTTCATCGACAGCTTCATCGTCAAGGTCGGCGGCACGTACCACAACTTCCTCAAGAACGAGACCACCAAGTACATCGAGCACGCCACCGCGACCTCGCTCAACGGCCCGTGGCAGTTCGTCGGCACCGGAAACTGGGCCGGGTGGGGTTCGGGTCTGGAAGGACCGGCGCTGGTGCGGCTGCCGGACGGTCGCTGGCGGATCTACTTCGACCAGTACAGCGCCGGCCGCTACTTCTACGCCGACAGCTCCGACCTGGGCACGTTCGGCGCGAAGGTCGAACTCCCCGGCCTGTCCGGCACCGCGCGGCACTTCACCGTGCTGCGGGAGGACGTCGGCGACAGCACCGCCGTGCCCACCGGCCGCCGTTCGCTGCGGTCGGCCAACTTCCCCGACCGCTACGTCCGGCACCGCGACAACCTCGTCTACATCGACCCGATGAGCACCGCGCAGGACCGCACCGACGCCACGTTCTCGATCGTGGCGGGGTTGGCGAACTCGAACTGCTACTCCTTCGAGGCGGTCAACTTCCCGGGGATGTACCTGCGGCACAACAACATGCGGTTGACGCTGGCGCGCAACGACGGGTCGGCGGTGTTCCGCGGTGACGCGACGTTCTGCGGCCGGGCGGGGCTCGCCGGTAGTGGCACCACGTCGTTCGAGTCCTTCAACTTCCCGGGCCGCTACCTGCGGCACTACGGCTACGAGTTGCGGTTGGACCCGCGTGTCTCCGGTTCCGTGTTCGCCGGCGATGCCTCGTTCACCGTGACCACGCCCCTGGCGTGACAGCTCTCGTTGTTCTCGCGCCGAACCCCCGGCCTGCCACACGTCTGTGGGCGGGTCCGGGGGTTCGGCGCTGCGGGAGCCATGCCCCGGTGCGGCCCTCGGCGGTCAGCGCAGTGGGGGAGAGGCGAGCTTCGCCAGTTCCAGCGCCTGTTCCGGCCACCACCGGCCGGCCGCCGGTCCGCCCTGGCACTCGCCGTCGGACTCGCCCGGCCGCTTGACCCACAGGAACGCGTCCACCAGCGGGATGCCGGTGTCGGCGGTCGGGCGTGCGCCCAGGCCGCGGCCCGGCGGGTTGCACCAGTCGGTCTCACCGGGGCCGGGGGTGTAGTGGCCCTGGCCGTTGCGGCTGGTGTCCAGCACGAAGTGGGTCATGCCGGGCTTGTGCACGGGCAGCGCGTCCAGTTCGGCCTCAGACGGGCAGCGCTCCGCACCCTTCGACCGCAGCTGGATGCACTTCGACACCCGCGTCCCGTACCGGACGAGGTCTTCGGTGGTGCGGTAGTTGGACGTGTTGAGGGCGAACCCGTCGGCCCGCGCCACGCCGCCGCGCAGCAACCGGTTCACGATGCCGGACTGCTGCCGGGGCTCGCCGTAGCCCGCGTCGTAGTCGTCGAGCGCTTGCCACGCGGAGTGGCCCGCGTCGAGGTAGACCCGCGTGTGCTTGCCGCGCTTGAGCGCGTCCACGGCGTGGTTGATCTCCCGGTACCGCTGGGGCACCAGCTCCTCGTCGGGGCCGATGGTGCACCACGGCTCGCTGGTCAGCAGGGCGAGGCCGTCCGGCTCGACCACGACCACGGCCTTGTCGTCACCGATGCCCTGCGCGAAGGCGTCGATCCACTCCTTGTACTCCTGCTCGCTCTTCGCGCCGCCCGCCGACCACTGGGAGCAGTCCCGGTAGGGCACGAAGTAGGCCACGAGCACCGGCACCCGGCCCTGCGCCTTGGCTGCCTTGACCACCCGCCGCACGCCGTCGCGCACCTGGTCCGCGCCCGGCGTGGTGAACCAGATCGCCTGGGCGTGGCCGGCCATCGCGTCCATCAGTTCGGCGTCTGCGGTGCGGCCCTCCTGCCGCCAGATCGCGGCTTGGCGTGCGGCGCCGCTGTCGGGGTCGACGTAGAACTGGGTGCCCTTCGGCAGGTGCGGCGGTCCCGGCGGGGCGGCCATGCCGGTGCCGGCGGTCGCGGTGCCGATCCCGGTCCCGGCGGTCACCGTCGCGGTGAACGCCCCGGCGATCAGCGCGGCGGCGGCCAGGCCGGCCAGGGCGCTCCGACGTCTTGTTGCTCGCTTGTCCACGTCCTCTGCTCCTCCTCACCGTCGAGGGGTCCTGGGAGCGCTCCCAAGAATCCGCTGAAGCATGGATGGTCGGGACGCGGACCACAAGCCCCGGGTTTCAGCAGTCGATGTGGTCGGCAGTCGACGGGTTCGGCAGCCGGCGGGTTCAGCAGCCGATGCGGTCGACGCCGAGTGCGAGGTCGTCCAGCCACACGTCGTAGGCGCCGTTGTTGGGCTGGTAGAGCTGCCAGCCGAACTTGACCGCGTCGAACCGGGGGAAGAGGAAGTCGACGGGGTTGCCGCCGTGGTCCTTGGTGGACACGGTGAGGTCCGGCTTGGGCTGGCCGTCGATCCACACGGTGACGCGGTTGTCGGTCGCGTCCATCCGCCACTCCACGCACTGCCACCGGCCGGCCTCGGACGGGGCCGACTCGCGCCAGTTCGTCCAGTCGCCGGTCGGCCCGCCGTCGGCCCCGACGCCCCACAGCGCCTTGTCGAGCGTCGGCACGTACTGCCCGCCGAGCGGTCGGATGATCTCCGGGCCCACCCCGGTGGCCTCCACGAGCGTGTAGTGCGCCCAGTCGGGCGTGGTCGGGAAGGCCGCCACGCGGAGGCGGAGGCGGCCGTGGAAGCTGTTGCCCGGCGCGGCGAAGTGGTCGACCCGCAGGAACGCGCGCCCGTTGCCGACCGTGTGGGCGTGCAGGACCTTGTTCCGGCCCTGCCGTTCGACGGTCAGCGTGCCGTCCTTGGTGTCCACGCCCCACTTCAGGCTGGTCGCCCCGCCGGTGCGCACGTGCTCGAAGTCCTCGCAGAACAGCAGATCGGTGCGTGAGCAAGGCGCCGGCCGCGCATCGGCCGACGCGGCGTTGAGCACGGCGCCGAGCACGGCGGTGGGCACGGCGACCAACGCGGCCAGGCAGGCCGTCAAGAACCGCTTCCGCACAACGATCCCCTCCAGGGCGATTCGGTGACAATTCCGTGACACGACAGGCGGTCCCCGACGCTACGGCACGCCTGGGAGCGTTCCCAATGATCCGTTCGGAGCCACCCGCTCCGGCTTTCGGCGTGCCGACCGACCCTCGACGGTGGCACGCCCACACCGGGGAACCGTGGGAATTGATGTCACGAATAGTGCAGCGTTACGGTTGCCAAACGGCTCTATGGGGTGATTTCCGTGTTCTTTGGGGAGCGGAGGTCGCACCCAATGCGGGAATTGCTGACACGGAAAGTCGGCTCCTATTGTGCGAAAGGATCGGAGTTCGTCATCCGTCACTTCGTCGAAGGAGGAAGGTCATGACGAGGACCGCAAGAGCGCTCGCCGTGTCGCTGTTCGGGATCGCCCTCATGCTCGGCTCGACCGTAGCGGCCACAGCGGCTCCCACCAGCGCTTCGGAAGAGCCGAGACGGGATGTCCTCGGTGGCGTGAACCTGTGGGAGTTCTGCCGCAAGCTGGGTCACGCCGACGTCACCAACGAGCACCCGCACACGGTGTGGACCTGGTACTGCGTCAAGTACGGCGGCGGCCTGGAGGACATCAACATGTACGCCGCCTGCCAGTGGCAGTACAACAAGCAATGGGCCAAGCCGGACTACTGGAACGAGCAGGACGAATACAGTTGGTACTGCTACCTCGACTGATCACATCGGGTGCCGGTGGGCGGTTCCGGCCGCCCACCGGGGCTGTTCAGAACACCGGGGCGGTTCAGAACACCGACAGGCCGGTGAGAGTGGTGAAGCGGTCGAGCGCGTCGACCCCTGTGACCGAGTTGCCGTGGCGGTCCAACGCCGGGCTCCACACGCACAGCGTGCACCGTCCGGGTACTACGGCGAGGATCCCGCCACCGACACCGCTCTTGCCCGGCAGCCCGACCCGGAAGGCGAACTCGCCGGCCGCGTCGTAGGCGCCGCAGGTGAGCATGATCGAGTTGATCCGCTTGGCTGCGCTGCGGTCGAGCAGGCGGGTTCCGTTGTGGCGGAGGCCGTGGCGGGCCAGGAAGAGGCCGGCGGTGGCCAGGTCGCGGCAGCTCATCGCGATCGAGCACTGCCAGAAGTAGTGGTCCAGGACGTCGGAGACCGGGTTCTCCAGGTTGCCGTAGCTGGCCATGAAGTGGGCGAGCGCGGCGTTGCGGTCGCCTCGGGCGGTCTCCGAGCGGGCTACTTCCGGGTCGAAGTCGATTGCTGGGTTGCCGCTCTCCGCGCGCAACAGCTCCAGCACCGCGTTCTTGGCGTCGCCGGTCAGGGTCAGCAGGCGGTCGGTCACCACCAGGGCGCCTGCGTTGATGAAGGGGTTGCGTGGTATGCCGTCTTCGTGTTCTAGCTGCACCAGCGAGTTGAACGGGTTTCCTGACGGTTCCCGGCCCACGCGTGCCCACAGGGAACCACCGTCTTCGGCTAGTGCGAGGGCTAGCGAGAACACCTTGGAGATGCTCTGGATGGAGAACGGTGTCAGCCAGTCTTCGACGCCCAGGGCTTCGCCGTTGACGTCTGCCACGGCGAAGCCGAACGCGGTGGGGTCGACTCCGGACAGTGCTGGGATGTAGTCCGCGACCCGTCCTGACGTGCCTGCGTTGGGGCCTACCTCGTCGGCGATTTCTTGCAGGATGGGGAGTAGCCGCCGTGCCTCGGTGGTCGACAGGTTCTCAACCGTCACAACGGCTCCTCCGGGTGTTGCGGGCGGGCTGCGTCGCGACCCTAGCTGTCATGGGTCAGCGTTGGCGGAGGCGGGCGTTCTCCTGTTCGAGCTCGGTGATCCGGGCGCGGAGTGTGCCGAGGGCTTGCTCTACGGCGTCGCGCGGGAAGAGTTGGGGGATGTGCTGGCGGCAGTTCCAGTCGTAGGCCTCGACGTCGATGAGCAGTGCGCGCTCGACCTTGGCCCGGTAGTCCGGCGAGGCGAGCCGTTCCAGGACCTCGGGGGATTCGTCGACGCGGGCGCGGCCGATGAGCTTGAGGCGGGTGCGGTTGGCGTAGTCCATGAGGAAGAGCGACACGCGGTTGTCGTGGTCCAGGTTGCCGAGGGTGATGTATTGGCGGTTGCCGCGGAAGTCGGCGAAGCCGAGGGTGTGCTGGTCCAGGACTCGGAGGAAGCCAGGTGGGCCGCCGCGGTGCTGGATGTAGGGCCAGCCGGTTGTGCCTACGGTGGCTAGGTAGAAGCTGTCTCGTTCGGCGATGAATGCTGCCTCGTCGGAGCCGATGCGGTCTGGGGTTGGGGTGGCGGCGTCGGCCATGCGGGCGTAGGCGTCTCTGCTGCCGTGGTGTTGCTGGTGGAGTTGGACGTCGGGGGTGAACATGACTTGGGCGAAGCGGCTGGTCATCTGCCCTCCAGGTTCTAACGGTTGCATACGGTAGAAACCGTTAGAACGCTGCGCTTCTTCCCGGCCGATGTCGATCTACAGCATGAGGTGGATCACGGTGCGCTCTTGGCGCGGAGCGCGTTCGAGCTTGCGAGCGCGGAGCGCGTCCGGTTTGGACCCGCGAAGCGTGGGCTTGAGGAAGCGAAGCGCAATTCCAAAGATTAAGAGAGCCTCGCCGGCGGGCAGGCCGCCAAGGATGACACAACTACAAGGGCGGGGGCTTCTTGCTTGTGTCATCCCCGT
>NZ_JBBEGC010000142.1:0-17458 GCF_037401995.1 Saccharothrix sp. CCNWYY140 | reverse complement strand
TAGCCCTTCGGGCAGGCCATACGGGGATGACGGAAGAAGCCCAAGTTGGGAGGTCTGCTGCGCGAGCCCAAAGGAAAGCGCGCCCTGCGGGCGCAAGGGTGGGGTTGTGGCTAGATGGCTACGGCGCAGTTGTCGGAGCTGTTGGTGCCCATGACGCTGACTATGCCCCTTCGGCCGTCGCCGAAGAACCTGGTGAACAGGCCCGCCGGCCTGCCCCCGAAGAGGAGTGGGCCCAGGACTGGGGCTACCTGTGTTGTGTAGGGCTCGTTGGTGTTGTCGGCGATCATGGACAGGGTGCAGGTTTGGGGTTCTACGTACTTCTGCACGATGCTTGTGGCCTCGGTGGCTGCTCTGTGGATGGCGGCTTCCCAGGCCTGTTCCGACGTCTCGTGGCCCAGGGTTACCTGTTTGCCGCTCATGCCCAAGCCCTCCTTGAGGACCAGGGTGTCCTTGTGTTCCACCGCGAACGGGACCAAGTCGATCTTTCGGTCCTCCCACGTGGTTTTGCGGTCTGACAGGATTCGGGTCCACGGTAGGTAGCGGGTTACCAAGGTGCGTTCTGCTGTGGTCATCCAGGGGCGGCCTTCTGAGAGCATGCCCATTGTGAGTTTGCTAGACAAGAAGGTTGATGTCTGGGTGCCTACCAGGAGGCAACCCTGGTCCAGGGCCGTCTGAACCGGAGTGGTGTCTATGCCCAACTCCTGCCAGTCCGGGATGGTGAAGTTGCGTAGGCCCAACGGGTAGCGGAGGTGGGGTGGGCAGTCCCAGGCCTCGTGGAGGTCTTCTGGTTCGAAGAATCTGGCAGTGAGGCCTTGGGTGTTGAAGTAGTCGGCTTCTATGTCGAAGTAGCGGGTTGAGGTGACGCCCTGGTCTCTTGTGCTGCCTACGATGGCCACCCTTGGCTTGACGCCCAGCTCCTGGCTCAGGTGGCGGAACATTTCTGCGCGAGTGGCGAAAGGGCTTTGAGTGTCGAAGGGGACCGTGCCTGCGTCGGTCTCGTAGAGGGTGCGCCAGACCTCTAGGCGGCAGTGGGTTTCTACTGGGCCGCCCAAGGCGCCGCTGACGTTGAACTCTAGGAACTGAGGGCCGTTCGGGCCGATGACGATGTCTGGGCGGGTTACGCAGGCTGCGTAGCGCTCCTCCAGGAACTGGTCGGCCAGGAAGAGTTGGTGTTCGGACTCGGGCATGCGGTACGCGGCCAGGCGTTCTGCGGTGGTGGGGGCGGATTCCAGGGCTGTGCGGCGGATCAGGTCCAGGAGGGCGGCTGTGGTGCGGAAGAGTTCGGCGTACGAGCTTCGGGGGATGGCTATGGGGGCGGCCGGGAGGAAGGGTTGGTAGGGCCAGCCCGTGTCGCGGATGCCGGTTCGGAGCAAGTCCCGGATGGTGTCGGCGGGGGCCGCCGGGGGGAGGTGGTGGGTGCCGAACCAAGGGTGGGTGGTGGTCACGGGGTCCCCCGAATCGGTCCGTCCACTGTGGCAGGCAACGACTGTACGGTTTTCGGACACCGCTCGGGAAGGAGCCCGTGATGACCCTGCGCCGCGTCGGGGACAACGAGTTCGTCGAGGAGCACGGCGGCGACTACGAGGACTTCGAGCCGGGCATGGTGATCCGGCACTGGCCGGGCCGCACGATCTCCGAAACCGACAACACCTGGCTGACCCTGCTCACCATGAACCAGCACCCGCTGCACTTCGACACCCACTACGGCGCCCAAGCGGAGTACGGACGGGTGCTGGTCAACAGCGGTATCACGTTGTGCCTGGTCGGCGGCATGACGGTGCAGGCGCTGTCCGCGCGGGCGGTGGCCAACCTCGGGTGGGACCGGGTTCGGTTGAAGGAACCCGTGTTCGTCGGTGACACGCTCTACGCGACCAGTCGCATCCTGGCCAAGCGGTTGTCGAAGTCGCGGCCGGGCAACGGGATCGTCACCGTGGAGACCACGGGGACGAAGTCGACCGGCGAGACGGTGATCGTGTTCGAGCGCTCCTTCATGGTTCGGTGTCGCGGCTGAACAACGCCGCTGCGGCGGCGGTGTCCTCGATGGGCATTCCGACGCTGCGGAACACCGAAGTGCTGCCGGGTGGGCGGCCGGTGATGGTGCCGATCTCGTGCAGGTCGGCCGGAGTCAGGCGGGCGGCACGGATCTCGCCGGCGTCCGCCAGGGCGGCCTCTTTCTGCTCCACGACGACGAAAGCTCGCGAGAGGAGTTCGGGGTCGAGTTCCACGGCGTTCTCGTGGGTGCCGCCGATGACGTTGACGTGTGCGCCCTCGGCGATCCACGCGGCGTCGAGGAGGGGTGTGGAGTCGTCGGTGGATGTAGCGGTGCAGACGATCGGTACATCTTTGACCGCATTTTTTGCGTTGTCGTCCAGCACGACCTCACAGCCGTGGGTCTCGCGGACCCAAGCGGCGAAGGCGGTGGGGCGGGTGCGGGAGTGGACGCGGATCGTGCGGATGGGGCGGACGGTGGCGATGGCCTGGACCAGGGCGCGGGCTTGGACGCCGGCGCCGATGATCGCCAGTTCGGTGGCGTCTTCGGGGGCGCACAAGCGGGTGGCGAGGGCGGCGGTGGCGCCGGTGCGGAGGGCGGTGAGGTCCGCGCCGTCGTACTGGGCGGTGACGCGGCCGGTGTCGAGGTCGACCAAGAGGACCACGCCGTGGATGAGGGGTAGGCCGCGAGTGGGGTTGTCGGGGGTGATGGTGGTGATCTTGACGGTGGCCACGCCACGTCGTTCCCACACCGCCGTGCCGGTCAGGAGTTGGCGGTGGGGACCGTGTTCGACGACGGTGCGGGAGGGCGAACGGGTGCGGCCGGCGGAGAGGTCGGCGAACGCCTCGGCCAGCGCTTCGATGACGCGGGCCTGGGCTTCCGGGTCGGTCGTCAACCGTGCGGTGATCATTGGGCGGCCTCCCGCAGGTCCGCCACCACGTCCACGATGAGGTCCTCCTGACCGGCGATCGCCTGCCGCCGCCCCAGCTCGAAGAACACGTCGCGCGGGTCCACGCCGGCGCGCGCGGACGCCTCCAGCACGGGCTGCCGGAACCCCGAGAACACGCCGGCCAGGCCGCTGACGATGCTCGACGACCCCGTGGTCGGCGGCGCGGGCATCAGCTCCCGCTCGGCGAACTCCGCCGCGTCCAGCAGCGCGTACAGGTCGATGCCGGTGGCGAACCCGGTGCGCTCCAGCACGGGCACCAAGACCTCCAGTTGGGTGTTGCCCGCGCCCGCGCCGAATCCCCGCGCGCAGGCGTCGATGATCGTCGCGCCCGCCTCGGCGGCGGCCACCGAGTTCGCCACGGCCATGCCGAGGTTGTTGTGGCCGTGGAAGATCACCGGCACGTCCACGGCGGCGGCGATGGCCCCGATCCGCTCGCCGACGTCCCGCGGCAGGAAGTGGCCCGCCGAGTCCATGATCCCCACGCCCCGCGCGCCGTACCCGACGACCGCCGCCGCGTGTTCGGCCAGTTCGGCGGGCGAGGCCATGTGGCTCATCATGAGCACGCAGTGCGCCTCCGCGCCGTTGCCCGCGAGGAACTCCAGATGCCGCTCGGCCAATGAGGACTCCGTGCAGTGCACGCCGATGCGGACCACGTCCGCGCCATGCGCGAGGGCCTTGCGCAGGTCGTCGGACGTGCCCCAGCCGGGCAGCATGAACACGGCCATCCGGCTGTGCCGCAACGCTTCCCGCACGGTCGAGAGCATCACGTCGTCGCTCACGGCGGCCCGGCCGACCTGGAGCGAGGACGCCCCGAGCCCGTTGCCGTGCCCGACCTCGACCACCGGCACGCCCGCCGCGTCGGCCGCCTCCGCGTAGCCGCGCAACGCCGATGCGCTGAGCTGGTGCTTGACGGCGTGCTGGCCGTCGCGCAGGGTCGGGTCGTGGACCGTCACCGGTCTCATCCGCCCACCCCCACCGCGAGCCGGGCCGCGTGCTGCTCGGCGACCAGGATGGCGGCCGAGTTGATGATGTCGAGGTTCCCGGCGTAGCGGGGCAGCACCTCGCTGTCCGCGGCGACCTCCAGCGACACCACCACCCGGTCGCCGTGCACCTCGCACGCCAACACCCGGTAGCCCGGCGCGAAGGACCGCACCCGCTCGGCGGCCTCGGCGACCACCGCGCGGACCTCGTCGGCCGGTGCGTCGGGGACGACGGCGTGGACGGCGGTGCGGAACGTGGCGGGCGGCACGGCCGGGCTGATGTTGAGGATCGCCTTGGTGTCCCGCACACCGGAGAACGCGGTGAGCGCGGCCTGGGTGGTGGCCACGTACTCGTCCAGGTTGAGCCGGGTCGCCCGGCCCGCGATGCGGCTCGCGACCGTGGACACGACCTCCAGGTAGGACACCGGGAACCGGCCCGCGAGCGCGTGCGCGACCGGGATCGACGCCTGTCCGCCGCAGCTGATCAGGCTGACGTCCCGGGTGGTCGGCCGGGTCCCGGTGACCGTGGGGACGACCATGTCGCCGACGCGGCTGGGCGTGAGGTCCACCAGCAGGGTGTCGGCGTCCTTGAGCCGCTGCCAGTGCTCGTGGTGGGACAGGGCGTTCGTGGCGTCGAAGACGATCGGGAACGGCCCGGCGGCGAGGACGGCGTCGATGCCGCCGGACGAGGTCGGGTAGCCGAGCCCGGCGGCGTGCCGCAGGCCCTCGGAGTCGGGGTTGCGGCCGGCCACCAGGGCGCACTCCAGCACCGGCGACCGGTGCACCTTGCTCACCAGGTCGCGGCCGATGGCCCCGGTGCCGATCACCGCCACGCGGGTCATCGCGCACCACCCCCGAAGCGGGCGGTCCAGGCCTCGCCGGCGGCCACGGTGGCGGCGGCCAGGCGGGCGAAGGGCGGGCCGATCATGGCGCCGTCCAGCACGGCGATCCCGCCGCCGGCAGCGTGCACGGCCTCGGTGACGCGCCGGGCGTGCGCCAGCCGCCCGGGGTCGGGTCGCAGGGCGGAGTTGATCGCGGGCAGCTCGGCCGGGTGCACGGTGGCCTTGCCGTGGAAGCCGAGTTCGCGGATCCGGTCGATCTCGTCGGCCAGGACGGCCGGTTCGGCGAGGCGGAAGTTGGCGGTGTCGATGCACGCCGTGCCGTGGCGGGCGCAGGCCAGCGCCATCGCCTGCCGGGCCGACGCCATGCCCGCCCACGTGATCTCGACGCCCAGGGTCGCGGCGAGGTCGGCAGAGCCCAGCACCAGGCCGTCGGCCGCCTCTGCGATGGCGTCGACCGCGGAGACCGCCGCGGGCGTCTCCAGGGTCACGTAGATCTCGGGCCGCACGCCGGCGGAGGCGAGCATGTCGCGCAGTAGAGCCACTTCTACGGCCGAATCGACCATCGTCATCATGACGATCCCCGGTGTGACCGGCGATTCGGTGAGCATGACGACGTCCCGCACGGCCTCGATCGTGCCCAGGTTGTTGATCCGCACGGCGATGTTGCGCGGCTCGGGCGCTTTCTCCAGCGCCGCGAGGCAGACCGCGCGGGCGGCGGGCTTGTCCGGGACGGGCACGCCGTCCTCCAGGTCGACCAGGTGCACGTCGGCGTCGTACGACCACGCCTTCACGACCCGGTCCAGCGACAACGCCGGCGTGTACAGGATGCTGCGCGGAATCGCCCTCATGCCGCCGTCGCCTCCCCGAGGACCGCGCACAGCGCCCGGATCTGCTCCTCGGTCTGGCCGGCGCGCAGCATCACCCGCAACCCGGCGGTGCCGCGCGCGACGATCGGGAAGAACACCGGCGACACGTAGAACCCGGCCTCGAACACCCGCCGCCCGGCCGCCACCACGGTCTCGTCGCTCACCGGCACGACCCGGATCGGGTAGGTGGTGCCGGACTGCTCGGTCTTCATCAACGAGTCGAACAGCTCGATGTTGGCGTACAAACGCTTCTGCAACAGCCCCAGCTCGGGCGTGCGGTGGATCTCCGCCGAGGCCAGGGAAGCGCCCACGGCGGCGGTGTTCATCGGCTGCGAGTAGCTCAACGCGCCCGCGAACCGCTCCACGATCCGCAGCACCTGCTTGGGGTAGCCGTCCAGCATGATCGCCGCGCCGCTGGTGCCGAACGCCTTGTTCAGCGTCGCCACGGTGATCGTCCGCTCGTCCAGCACCGGGCTGTGGGTGCGGACGTACCCGATGCCGCGTTCCCCGTACGCCGAGATCGAGTGCGAGTCGTCGTAGTAGACCAGCAGGCCGTACTTCTCCTGCAACACGGCCAGTTCCCGCACGGGCGCGTACCCACCCAGGCTGTCCGAGCCGTCCACGACGTAGCAGACCCGCCGGTACTGCTTGCACATGTCTTCCAGGAAGCCGACGTCGTGGTGGTCGCAGGAGACCACCTCCGTCTCGTCGGCGCACGACGGCTTCGCGCCGGCCATCGACACGTGGCAGTTCTTGTCGAACACCATCAGCGGCCGGACCCCGTTGCCCAGGTGGCCGGAGGCGATCAGCGGCAGCAGGCCCGCGCTGGCCACCCCGGCGGAGATCGCGCTGACCACGTCCGCCCCGAACAGCTCCCCCAGCGACGCCTCCAGCTCCAGCAGGGCCGGGATCTGCACGCGGCTGCGCGGGATGCAGTGGTCCAGCACGCCGAAGCGGCGCAGCGCGGCGATCGCGCCCTCGATCACCGCGGGGTGGGAGTCGAGGTCGAGGTAGGAGCAGCAGGTGAAGTTGACGAACTCGTGCCCCTCGGCGGTGCGCAGGACACCGTCCTCCAGCTCGGCGACGATCCCGGCCAGACCGTTCTGCTCGGACATGTCCCAGAACGCGTTGCCGACGCCGATGGCCTTGTCGTTGTTGCGGTAGCGGTGGGTCGGGGCGATGTCCCTCATCGGGCGGCCTCGGCGGGCTGGTAGTTGTAGACGCCCTTGAGCTTGCGGTACAGGGCCGTGTAGAGGGCGACCCCCAGCACGTACGGGCGGCGGAAGATCTTCGGGTCGCGCAGCCAGAAGTTCATGTTGATGTTCATGTCCGCCAACGACTCCGCCTGGTGCCACCACCCCAGCGGCAGGTACAGCATCTGGCCGGGTTCCAGGACCAGTTCGCGGCGCTGGGCGAGCTTGGCGACGAGCTTGGGGAAGCGGCGTGCGTCCACGTCGTCGAAGTCGAACGCCTGCGACTTGTCGCCGAAGCCGCGCCGGATCGAGCGCGGGTAGTACTCGAACGAGCCGGGCGGGGCCAGGACGAACCGCTTGCGGCCCTCCAGCGCGATGTTGAAGTTCTCCAGCTCGTCGAAGTGGCTCTGGGTGAACACGCCCTTGTGGCTGATCCACAGGTTGGCGGCGTTGAGCGAGCGCTGGTAGTCGAACAGGGCGGCGGCGTCGAAGCCGAGGATCGCGTTGACGTCCCGCGGGCTGTTGCGGATGTTGGAGACGATCCGGTTCCACGTGCTCGGGTCGTTCAGGTAGCGCTCGTCGTCGAAGAACTCGCGCAGCTCGATCTCGCGGGTGGTCCAGCGCTGGGAGTTGTTCTTGTCGCTGGGCTCGGTGAACAGGGTGACCCGCATGTCCCCCAGGCGTTCGGCCACGCCCTCGCGGCCCAGGCCCTGCACGCTGTCGGGCAGGGTGACCACCACCGGGACGTCGGCCCGGATCAGCGCCTCCCGGCCGAAGGCGGTGAACTCCTCGAACGACAGGCGCGGCACCGGTAAGCCCGCGTCGCGTGCTGTGCTCATGGCTGCACTCCTCACTGTGCGGTCATTCACTGGGCTGTCGTTTCCGCTTGCCGCGGGCGCAGCGCCGCCTGCCCGCCGACGCTGAGCGCCAGGGCCAGCACCCCGCCGCCGACCGCCACCCACGCCGAGCGCTGGAAACCCCCGTCGGCCAGCTGCCCGCCCACCGCCGTGCCCGAGGCGATGCCCAACGCGCCCGCGCTGGTCAGCCACGAGAACCCCTCCGACAGGGAACCCTTGGGCGCCAACGACTCCAGCAGCGTGCTGCCGGTGATGAGCGCGGGCGCGATCGCCACCCCCGCGAGCACAGCGAGGAAACCCATCACCAGCGGAGAACCGGCGAAGGCCAGGGGGATCGCACCCAGCGCCAGCACGCCGGTCGTGACCGCCAACAGCCGCGCCGGCGGGAGCTTCGCGTCCACCGCGCCGAAGACCACGCCGGCGACGAGGCTGCCGACCGCCGTCAGGGACAGGAACACCCCACCCAGCGCCGGCACCGACCACTCGCGGGCGAACGCGACCATCGTGACGTCGACCGCGCCGAGCAGGAAACCCATGCCCGCGTAGGAGACCATCAGCACCTGCACGCCCGGGACGCCGATCGCGCGCGGCGGCGGTTCGGAGGTCGGCGCGGGCCTGGGCTCGGACCGGCGGTGCAGGGCGACCGCCACGGACCCGGTCGTGGTCAGCACCGCGCACGCGACCAGCCCGGCCGCCGGGTGCACGACCGCGAGCGCGGTGACCAGCAGCGGCCCGAGCAGGAAGATCGTCTCGTCCAGCACGGACTCCAGCGCGAACGCGGTGCGCAGCACGCCGTGGTCCACCATCGCCGTCCAGCGCGCCCGCACGAACGACGTGAACGACACCGACGCGCCCCCGGTGGCCGCGGCGGCGGTGACCAGCAGCCACAGCGGCGCGTCGAGCAGGATCGCCACCACCAGCAGCGTGATCGCCGTCGCGTGCGCGGCGCACGCCGTGAGCAGCACCCGCCGTTGACCGACCCGGTCGGCGAGCCGACCCAACGCCGGACTGGCGACGCCCTGCGCGAGGACCATCGCCGCCGCCACCACGCCCGCGTCGCCCAGCGTCCCGGTGACGGCGGAGATCAGCAGCAGGCAACTGAGCGGTCGCATCGCGATCGGGAACCGGCCGACCATCCCCCAGAATCCGAGCGCGACCGCGCCGGGCACGCGCAGCAAACGTGAATAGGCCCCGAACCCGGAATTGGTCCGCGACACCGCTCCCCCTTTTCCGCAGACGTTCGAGGACCTCTTTCCGCACCTCTACCGGCTTGCCGCGACACCCCTTCCGCCCAGGTAGCGGCTCGCCATGTTATGCAGGTCACACTGGGGTGTCAACGCCCGCAAAGGCAGGCCTACGGGCGTCCGAACGGCATCATACGAATGGTTTCACCCGATTGTCGGAATAGCTATTTCCGGACCCGTTGATCATTTCCTCGCGCCCCTCGGTAGCATGTCGAGCGGGGGGCGAAGGGGGGCGTGATGCACGGGCTCGGCGAGTTGGAGAGCGCGGTCATGGACGTGCTGTGGAGTGCGTCCGGGACGACGATGAAGGTCCGGGACGTCCTCGAAAGGCTGGACAGACCGCTCGCGTACACCACCGTGATGACCGTGCTGGACAACCTGCACCGCAAGGGGTGGGTCCAGCGCGAGCTCGACGGCAAGGCCTACCGCTACGAACCGGCGGTGGGCCGGGCGGAAGCGGCGGCCAACGCGGTGCGCGAGGTGCTGTCCACCTCCGGGGACCCCGAGGGCGTGCTGCTGCACTTCGCCCGGTCGGCGTCGGAGCGGGAGACGGAACTGCTGCGCAGGGCCTTGCCGCGCAAGCGCCGGAAGTGACTCAACTCAGCACGGCGAACCAGGTCGCCGCGATCCCGCTGAGGAACACCAGCATCACGGCCGGGACGGCGCCGCTCACGCCACCGACCGTGGCCGCGAACGCGAGCACGGCCACCGCGCCCGCGACCCACGACCCGGTCACCAGGATCCGGCGCGGTTTCGCGGCCAGGGCGTGCGCGGACCCGACCGCCATCGCCCACAGGCCCAGCCCGAAGGCGAGGCTGAGCAGGCGCGACGGACCCCAGACCGTGCCGAGGACGGCCACGGCGATCGCCGCGCCCGCAAACGCCACGAACCGGAAGGTGGCCAGGCGGGCGGCCCGGGTCAGCAGGTGGCGGTCCCGGGTGCACAGCAGGACCAGGTTCATCAGCGGTTCCAGCGTCCAGCTCAGCAGCACCAGCGCCACCACGACCACCAGCAGGACGTCCGCCCAGAGCTCGCCCTCGAACGGCCGCAGCAGGCGGGTCAGCAGGAACGGCAGCAGCAGGAAACCCCAGCGCAACGCCTTGGGCTGGGCGTTGAGCCACATGCTCATGCGCAGCAGCAGGCCGTAGAGCGGGTTGCGGGACTTGAGGGCGTAGGACAGGCCCTCGCGGATGCCCTCGTCGGTGGGGTCGAGCCGCATCGCGGTGCGGTGCGCCTGCACGGCCGGGCGACCACCGCCGCGCCGCAGCGCGAGGAGGCCGCGGACCCGGTGCGCGTCGAGGTTCTGCGGGTCGAGCCGCAGGGCGTCGTGCACGGCCGCTTCCGCCTCGTCCAGGCGCTGCAACTCCAGCAGGGCGGCGGCTTGGGCCGCGGCGACGTCGGCGTCGTCCGGGGCGAGCATGCGGGCGCGACGGGTGCTGTCCAGCGCCTCGGCGTTGCGGCGCTGCGCCATCAGGACGTACGCCTCCTGCACGTGCAGACCGGCGGCCTCCGGCTCCAGCCCCAGACCGTCGCGGACGGCGTCCAGGGCGGCGGCGTGCTCACCGAGGCCGGCCAGCGCCGCGGCCAGCGTCGAGTGCGCCAGGACGTACTCCGGTGCGGCGGCCAGCGCCGTGCGGCCGGCGTCCCGGGCCTCCGGGTACTTCTCCTGCCGGAGCAGGGCGCGTGCGAGCAGCGTGTGCAGGACGGGGTCGCCGGGGTCGGCCGCGAGCGCGGTCCGGAACAACGCCTCGGCCTCCCGCGCCCGTCCCAGGTCCAACAGCACCCGTCCGCGCCGGACCGCGGCGTCCGTCTCGCCAGTCATCCTTCGCCCCCCGCGTCGACCGCCTCGAATCCGCAGGTCACCCCGGATCCGAACGGGTACCCTACGCCGCGTGACGGACGACCCGGTGATCCAGGCCCTGCTCGGCGCGCTGACCGCGGACCCCGACAACCACGCGGTCCGCGCCCACGTCGCCCGACTGCTCCTCGAGGCCGGCCGCCCGGACGAGGCCCTGCACCAGGCGACGACCGTCCTGTCCGCCGTCCCGGACCACGTGGACGCCCTGCGCACCGCCGCCGCTGCCGCGCGTGCCGTCGGCGACGACGCCAAGGCCGTGTCGTACGGCCGGTTGGCCGACGCCCTGAGCCCGCCTCCCGCGAGCCCACCTTCCTCGAGCCTGCCTCCCGCCAGCCCGCCTTCATCGAGCCTGCCTCCCGCCAGCCCGCCTTCATCGAGCCCGCCCCCGGTGCGCGCGTCGGCCGTGCCGGACACCGCCGACGAGATCCTCCAGCAGTGGGCGGCCGGCGAGGCCATGACCGAACCACCCGTGGGACCGACCGGCGTGACGCTGGCCGACATCGGCGGCCTGGCGGAGGTCAAGAAGCGCCTGGAGCTGTCGTTCCTCGCGCCGCTGCGCAACCCGGAGCTGAGCCTGCGGTTCGGCAAGTCCCTGCGCGGCGGCCTGCTGCTGTGGGGACCGCCCGGCTGCGGGAAGACGCTGATCGCGCGGGCCCTGGCCGGTGAACTGGGCGCGAACTTCTACGAGATCGGCCTGAACGACGTCCTGGACATGTGGATCGGCAGCAGCGAACGCAACCTCCACTCCATCTTCGACACCGCCCGCCGCAACCGCCCGTGCGTCCTGTTCTTCGACGAGATGGACGCACTGGGCCAGAAGCGCTCGAACCTGCGCGCCGGCGGGACGTCCATGCGCGGGGTCGTGAACCAGATGCTGGCCGAGCTGGACGGGGCCAGCACCGACAACGAGGGCGTCTTCGTGCTGGCCGCCAGCAACCACCCGTGGGACATCGACACGGCCCTGCTGCGCCCGGGACGCTTCGACCGGAGCGTCCTGGTGCTGCCGCCGGACACCGAGGCCCGGGAGGCGATCCTGCGGTTCCACCTGCGGGGACGGCCGACCGAACGGCTGGACCTGGGCAAGATCGCCAAGGCGACGGAGGGCATGTCGGGCGCGGACCTGGCGCTGATCTGCGAGCAGGCGACGGAGAACGCCCTCGACGAGACCATGTCGTCGGGACGGCACTCGCCCATCACGCAACGGCACTTGCAGGACGCGGCCCGCTCGGTGCGGCCGAGCATCGGCGAGTGGATGGAGACGGCGCGCAACTACGCGCTCTACGGCAACGACGCCGGCGCATACGACGAACTGGCTGCTTACCTGAAGAAGCGCCGCCGCTGACCGACGGTGGCGCTCCGGAGCCGGTACCACCTCTGATGTCACTCAGTCAGGTGGTCGCCTCGCTCCCCGGAGGTACGCGCTCTCCTGCCCCTCCCGCCGTCCGGTGAGGGCTGGTACACCGGGTTGACACGGCCGTAGTGCGGCGCAAGTCCGGCTGCCGCAGCGAGCTCACCCATCACGTCCACTGTGGACCTTCGCGACCCCTCCACCACGAGGGGTCTCCCGAGCCTGCCCGAAAGGACGGCCGCGTTGACCACACTCAGGGAACCGGAACTCGTCGCACCACGCCAACCGATCCCCGCCAAGCTCGGCCGGGACGTCGTCTTCGACTACCTCCGCACCGCGCGGGTGGACCGGCTCTTCGGCGTACCCGGCACCAACGAGATCCCGATCATCGACGGCACCGACGTGCCCGCCAACGGCGTGCACTACGTGCCCTGCCTGCACGAGAACATCGCGGTCGGGGCCGCGATGGGGTACGCACGGGCCTCCGGGCGGCCGGGGGTCGTGCTGCTGCACGTGACCCCGGGCATCGGCCACGGCCTGGGCAACCTCTACAACGCCGCCAAGTCGCACGTCCCGCTCCTGGTCCTCTGCGGCCAGCAGCACAGCAACCTGCTGATCCAGGAGCCACTGCTGGAGTCCGACCTGGTCCAGGTCGCCCGCCAGTTCACCAAGTGGTCCTACGAGGTCCGCGGACCCGACGAGATCGGCATGGCGATGCAGCGGGCGCTCAAGGTCGCGCTGAGCCCGCCGCACGGGCCGGTGTTCCTCTCGATCCCGTGGGAGTTCACCATCGCGCCCGCGCGCGACCCGGACGCCGGCCGGTTCACGGTGGTCGCACCGCGGTTCACCGGGGACCGCGCGGGCATCACCCAGGCCGCCGAAGTCCTCGCCGGCGCCGCGAACCCGGTCATCGTCGTCGGTGACGGCGTGGGCGCGGCGGACGCGTGGGCCGAGGTGGCGGCGTTGGCCGACGCGTTGCCGAGCACCGTGGAGGTCTTCAGCGAACCGCTGAGCAGCTACATGAACTACAACAACCAGGACAGCGACTGGCAGGGCGAGCTGCCCGGCCTCCAGCAGTGCATGCAGGAGAAGTTCGCCGACAAGGACGTGGCCTTCCTGTGCGGGTTCAACGCCCAGGCGCAGCTCGTGGTGTTCGACTGGGACCTCGGCCCGCTCATCCCCGAGCACGTCCGCCAGGTCTACCTGCACAACGACCCGTGGCAGATCGGCAAGAACCACTACGGCGAGGCCGCGGTCCTCGGTGACATCAAGGCCACGCTTCCCTTGATCACCAACGAAGTCGCGGCACTGCGCCGGGTCGAGGTCGCGCCCCTCGACACGCTGCTCGCGCCGTCCGACGAGCGGGTGCGGCAGCGGGAGCGGCGGGTGGCCGAGGTCGCGCTGCGGCTGGACGAGATCACCGGCGAGGATGTCGCCATCGCGCTGAGGTCGTTGCAGGACAAGGACCCCGGGCTGCGGCTGACCCTGGTCAACGAGGCCGTGTCGGACTCCGGCTACTTCCAGAAGCACCTCAGGTTCGACGGCCCCACCAGCTACTTCGTCGGGCAGGGCGGGTCGCTGGGCTACTCGATGCCCGCCGCGCTGGGCACCCGGCTGGGCGCGGGCGCCGACCGCACGGTGGTCAACGTCGTCGGCGACGGCTCCGCGTTGTTCTACCCGCAGTGCTGGTGGACGGCCGCGAAGCTCGACCTGGCGGTGCTGTTCGTGGTGCTGAACAACCAGGAGTACAAGACGCTCATCGGCGGTCTCAACGAGATCGGCGAGGTCTACGACTGGCACACCACCGGCGACGCCGCGTACCTGCGCCTGCCACCACCGCCCGCCGTGGACTTCGTGACGCTCGCCGCGGGGTACGGCGTCTCCGGCGCCCGCGTGACCGACCCGCACGACGTGGAACCCGCGCTGGCCAAGGGCCTCGACATCGTCCGCGGTGTCGGCGGTCCCGCCCGGTCCCACGTCGTGGAGGTGCGCACGAGCAAGCAGCTCCCCCCGTCGTGCAAGAAGAACCCGGACTGGTTCGACGAGACGGTGTTCATCCCGTAGAGAGACCCTAGGAGGTTGCCGTGAGCAACCCGGAGCACTACGACTACGTGATCGTCGGCGGCGGCGTCACCGGCCTCTACACCGCGTGGCGCATCCTGGAGAGCACCAAGCCGAATTTCCCGCGCGTCAGGCTGTACGAGGCCACCGACCGGCTCGGCGGGCGACTCCTGACGTGGAAACCGCTGGGCGACCACGCCGGCCTGCGCGCCGAACTGGGCGGGATGCGGTTCTTCTCTGGCCAGAAACTGGTCAGCGCGCTGATCGGGGAACTCGGCCTCGGGCCGCAGGACATCCCGTTCTTCACGGAGGGTCCGGGCCTGATCTGGAGCCTGCGCGGCCTCCGCATGGCGGCCGGTGACGTGCACACCGCGAACACCCGGTACATGCTCAAGGACAACGAGCAGGGCAAAAGCCCGTTCGACCTGCTCAACGACCTGGTGAACCAGGTGCTGGCGGCCAACGGCGTCCCCACGCCACCCACCACGTGGGAAGGCTGGGACGAACTGAAGAAAAACCTCTTCTACAAAGGCCAGAACCTGTGGAAGGTGGGTTTCTGGAACCTCATCTACGACATTCTTTCGCCCGAGGCGTACCGGTACATCGTCGACGCCTTCGGCTACTACACGCCCACCCTGAACTGGAACGCAGCGGAGGCGTTCCAGAGCATCTCACTCGATTTCACCACCAATCCGGCGTATCGCACGCTCACGGAGGGTTACGACCAGATCCCGCGGACCCTGGAGAAGCGAGTGCGCGAGATGGCGCCCGACGTGATCTCCACCGGATCGAGTGTCGCTTCCTTCGACAACACCGGCCACGGCGTCGAACTGACGTTCGAAGACTCCCGGCCGCCGGTCACGACCGACCGCCTGGTGCTCACGATGTCCCGGACGGCGCTGGAGTCGCTGCACCCCACCAAGACCTTCGACCTGCACAACAACACGCGCCTGCGCGGCCTGGTCCGGTCGGTGCGGCCGTACCCGGCGTTCAAGCTGTTCCTGTACTTCGACCACCGGTGGTGGGAGGACCACGGGTTCGGCGGCCAGCGCATCGAGCACGGCCGCTCGGTCAGCGACCTGCCGATCCGGCAGACCTACTACCTGCGGCCGGACGCGTGCGAGGGTGCCGGGCCGTGCCCGCCGCACGGCCTGATCATGGCCTCCTACGACGACTCGATCGCGGTCGACTTCTGGCGGGGCCTGGAGTTCCCGGACGACGAGAAGAAGGTCTACGACGACACGCTCTCCGACATGGTGCGGCAGATGGTCGCGCAGCTCGCCGTCGCCGAGATGCCCACCGACGAGCACGTCGACCCGCCACCGGTGCTGCACCGCGCGCCCAAGCTGATGATCTACCACGCGCGGGCGCAGCTGGCGTTGCTTCACGGCATCCCGCTGGTGCAGGTGCCGGAGACCGAGTGGGGCGCCTACGCGGACTGGAGCCTCGACCCGTACGGCGGCGGTTGGCACTTCTGGGAGCCGCAGGTGGACGCGCCGGCGACCATGCCGGAGATCCGCAAGCCCATCCAGGACGCCCCGGTGTACATCGCGGGCGAGACCTACTCCGGCGTGCAGGGCTGGGTCGAGGGCAGCCTGACCACGGCCGAGCACGTGCTGTTCGACCACTTGGGGATCGAGCGCCCCGAGTGGATCACGAAGAACGTGACCTACTTCGGACCCTGACCGCCACCACCACCCCGGCCGCCAGGAGAAGGCCGCCCACGACCAGGAAGAGCCACGTCCAGTCCCTGTGGACGTACTCGGTGACGACCACCACCGCGCGGTGGTGGTCGTCGGTCGCCGATCGGGTGATCTTGATGTCGTGCTCGATGAGGTCGGGCCGGAACTCGGCGTCGTACCGGGTGAGGAAGCGCGGCCCGCTCAGCAGCGCCGACAGCTCCGGGTGGTCGGGACTCCGGTCGACCGTTCCGGCGAAGGTCAGCTCGGGCTCCCGCCCCTTGGGCGCGGGGTTGCCGACGTCCACGCGGTGGTCGGCCAGGACGTACAGCCGCAACGGCTGCACGCGCTCGGCGGTGGCGGACAACCGCATCGGGTAGACGGGTTCGTCGGTCTCGAACACCACCCGCATCGGCGGCAACCCATCCGCAAGGCTGCCCGACGACGGCGCCAATCGCACCGCCACCACCAGCCAGTTCTCCGCCAGGTAGGGCGTCAGCGCGCCACCCAGCGCGGTCGGCAGCACGAACCCATGCTCCCCCAGCCACTGCTGAACCGCCGACGAGTCGGTCCCGGAAAGCTGGGCCACCTCATACGGCCCCACCTCCACGTGGTCCACCACGGTCGCCCCACGCTGCTGCGGCGCCCCACCCATCCCGTCCCCGTCCACGACAACCCGACGGGTCCGGACCTCAGGCCGGCTGATCCGGTCCAGCTCGACGAACACCCCCGGTTCCGCCACCTCGAACCGCGCCCGCGCGGGCACCGGCATGAGGAAAGCGGCCTGGGAGGCGTCCGAGTGGGCTTGGACGGCCAAGGTGATCGCCTCGGTCCGCCCGGTCAACTCGACGAGCGCGGTCTCCTGCTGCGCTTGCAGCTTCCGATCCGCCACGAACGCACCACACGCACAGGCCCCCGACACCCCTGGACTGACCGTCGACAACACGGCCACCAGCACAAGGACGATCCCGATCCGCATGGCGCCTGTGACGCGGCAACCGTCACCGAGGTTCCTGCTCCTCCCGAGCAGCCAACCGCCGCCGCAACTCGACCAACAACAGATCGTCACTGACCGCCCCAGCCTCCCGCAACGGCCGAGCATCAGCCTCCTCGGCACTGATCACCCCAGCAGCCACCAACACCTCCAACAACGACACCCCGAACAACCCAGCCAAGGCCCGAGCAGTCTCCACACTCACCGACCGCCCACGCCGCCAGTCAGTGAGCCGACTCCGGTGCACCCCAACGGCACGAACAAGATCACTGGTCGTCAACCCGGCCCTTTCCATCCGAGCTTCGAGGTAACTCCAGAACGGCGACACAGGACGACGGCGGCGGTGCGAGCTCATACCGCCATGCTAGTTGCGCACACCAAACGGGTGATGCGCACGACGCGCGCAACCAATCAGCCGACCAGCCTCGAACGCCCCGGAGCACAGGCCCGCCTTCACTCGAACGTGCGTGAAGCGCGCGTTTTGCTTTCCCTCAGCGGCACGCGCGAAGCGCGTGCACAACCCAACTTGGGCTTCTTCCGTCATCCCCGTATGGCCTGCCCGAAGGGCTACCACAGATTTCCCCGGGTGCAGCCGAA
>NZ_JBBEGC010000141.1:0-17884 GCF_037401995.1 Saccharothrix sp. CCNWYY140 | reverse complement strand
GCCCTTCGGGCAGGCCATACGGGGATGACGGAAGAAGCCCAAGTCGGGAGGTCTGCTGCGCGAGCCCTTCGAAAAGCACGCCCTTCGGGCGGAAGGCGCGCCCCTCGGGTGAAGGGCGCGCCTTGGTGAACCGCCGTTCGGGAGCCCTACAGGGTCAGGCTCCACGAGTCGATGTACCCGGTGTCCGCCGAGTACACGTCCTGCACCTGCAACTTCCAGGTGCCGTTCCGGACCTCCGACGACACGTTGGCCGTGTACGTGGTGTCGATGTTGTCCGCCGAGTCGTTGTTCGATGCCTTCAGCCGGTACGCCGAGCCGTCCGGGGCGATCAGGTCGACGACCAGGTCACCGCGGTACGTGTGCTTGATGTGCACCTCGACCGCCGACGTGGAGGACGCGTTGCCGGCGCAGTTCGCGATGGTGATGTTGCTGCTGACGGCCGCGCCGTTGTCCGGGATGTTCACGTCGTTGGCGTTGGTGGCCGTCGGGCAGTCGCCGGGCGGGTTGCCGCCGCCGCCGTAGGGGTTGGCTGCCTTCTTGGCCGAGTACATCAGCATCGGCTTGACCTTCGGCCAGAACGTGGAGGTCTGGCAGGAGAAGGTCGGGAAGAAGCCGCTGCACGTGCCGGAGCCGGGGCCGATCTCCCACACGAACGACGCCGTGCCCAGCGTGTCGTACACCCAGTCGTCGGTGGCGCCGGCCGCGTTGTACAGGACCTCGCCCGGCTGGCCGTACTGCCAGCCGCCGGCCAGGGTGGCCATGTCCCTTGCCATGCCGCGCAGGGCGGCGTCGTTGCCGGTCTTGTACGACGTCGTCCAGCCCCACGGGAACAGCACCAGGTTCGAGTAGCTGTGCATGGAGATCACGACGCCGGTGGTGTCGGCGGGGGCCGCGTCGGTGACGCCGGTGCCGCGGCGGTCCTGGTAGAGGTTGCGCCACAAGGACTGGAGGGCCTTGCTCTCGACCTCGGAGTTCGCCGACGGACCCTTGTAGGTCTGGTCGCACGGGTTGGACGACGTGCCGGCGCCGCCCCAGTGCGAGTCGGTGTTGCGGTTGAGGTCCACGCCGATCTGCGAGGACGACGTGCCCGAGCAGTTGGAACCGTTGGTGGTGTTGGCGTTCTTGCGCTGGTAGCGCGGCGAGTTGCCGCCCTGCTGCACGATGTTGACGCCGTCGGGGTTGGCGATCGGCACGACCCACACCTCGGTGGTGTCCAGCAGCGCGGTCACCTCGGCGTCGGTTCCATAGCTTTGGGTGAGGTGGTCGATCCAGCGGTAGGCCATGTCGCCCGTGGTGATCTCGCGGGCGTGCAGCTGGCCCATAACGAAGAAGCGGGGCTTGGGCGCGGTGGGGCTCAGGGCGCAGTCGCCGGCGTTCTTCTTGGTGATGCAGATGGCACGCAGGTCGTAGCCGCCGGAGCCCTGGGTCTTGCGCCACGAGTCGCCGTAGTCGACCACGGAGGTCAGCGACGAGTACTGGGAGGCGACCGCGTCCAGGTGGGCGTACTGGGCGTTGATGGTGCGGTAGCCGCCGTAGTAGGTCTCCTCCAGCGCCGCCGCGTCCAGGGACTGCGACTTGCGCTGCGGCGGCTCCCACTGGGGCGCGGGCAGCACCTCGTCGATGACGGTGGTGAAGCCCTCCTTCTTCAGCTTGTCACCGGTGTTCGCGTCACCGAGGACGAACAGGTTGTCGCCTTCGCGCTGCTCCAGCACGTCGAAGCCACGGCCGAGCAGGTCCTGGGCGGCTTGGCCCAGCGGCGCGTGGACCTTGTACACGTACGTGGGTCCGGCGGGGGCGGCCTTCACCTCGGGTGCGGGGCCCGCGGCGCCGGGCACGCCGCCGTTGATCACCGCGGCGGCCGTGACGCCGGCTATCGCCAGTGTCACGAGTGAACGTCTGGTCGACTTCACGGTTGGTTCCTCCTAGGCAGGGTTGAGCAGGAGGATGAGCCAAAACGCGCCCCTTGCACACCCTCCAACCGGCCATACCTGTTGCCTATGGGCTTGGCTGTGAACGCCCGTTGTGCCTGGTGGCGGAGGCGCGCGCGGACATCCGGCGCAACGCTTGACCCTGCCCCTGGGGCACGGCCCAAGGTCGTCGGCGTGGAGGAGGAACGGATGCTGGTCACCATCGGCGAGTTCGCGCGCCGGTCGCGCCTGTCGCTCAAGGCGCTGCGCCTGTACGAGCGGCAGGGACTGTTGCGCCCGGCGGTGGTGGACCCGTTGAACGGCTACCGCCGCTACGACGAGGACCAGCTCGCGGACGCCCGCCTGATCGCCCTGCTGCGCCGGCTGGACATGCCGCTCGCGGAGGTCGCCCGAGTGGTGGCCGCCGACGACCGGGCAGCCGTCCTGGCGGGGTACTGGGCGCGGGCCGAGCAGCGGTTCGCGGTGCAGCGGGACCTGGCCGCGCACCTCCACGTCGTGTTGACCGGAGGGAAGGGGTTGTCGGAGATGTACGAGGTGCAACTGCGGGACGTGCCGGAGCAGGTCGTGCTGACCGAGCAGCGGCACGTGCCGCAACCGGCGCTGGTCGAGTGGATGACCGCCGCCATGACCCGGGTGGAGAAGGCGGCGGGCGAGGTGGGCGGGGTGTCCGCCGCCCCGTTCGTGATCTACCACGGCGAGGTGAACGAGGACAGTGACGGCCCGGTCGAGGTGTGCATGCCCATCTCGACCCAGGGTGCCCCGTCGTCGGGACCGGCGCGCGTCGAGCCCGCCCACCGCGAGGCCTACGTGCGCCTGAAGAAGCGCGAGGTCGTGTACCCGCAGATCCTGTCGGCGTACGACGCGGTGGGCGCGTGGATCAAGGACCAGGGCCTGGCGGAGGCCGGCGCGCCCCGCGAGGTCTACTGGGCCGACTGGGACGCCGCCGGCCCGGACGACGAGGTCTGCGACATCGCTTTCCCGGTGCGGTGAGCGCCGGCCGGGCCGCCCGATCGGGCGGTCCGGCCGCTCCGTCGGGTGATGCCTACGCCCGCTGAGCGCGTAGCGGAGCGAGCGCCCGGGACCACGCCAGCAGTTCGTCCACCATCCGGTGCACCGCGGCCACCTGCGACTCGCGCGGCCGGAAGTCCGCGTGGTCCACGAAGTCCTCCCGCAGTGTCAGTGCCACCTGGGGTCCGATGTCGGCTATCCGCAGCACGCCCGCCTGCGCGCGCAGCTTCTGCACCGCCATGACCCCGCCGTACACGCCGTAGCCGACGTACGCGACCGGCTTGCCGCCCCACTCCTGGTGGAGGTAGTCGATGGCATTGGTCAGGGACGCGGGCGGGGCGGTGTTGTACTCGGGGGTGACGACGATGAAGGCGTCGCACGACCCGATCCGCTCCGCCCAGCGCCGGGTGTGCGGCTGCTGCCCGGGTGACGCCGCCGCCGGAACGGCCTCGTCGAGCAGCGGCAGCCGGTGGTCGGCCAGGTCCACGAGCGGGAAGTCCGCCTCGCCGCCCGCGTGGCCGGTGGCCAGGTCCCGCACCCAGCGGGCCACCTGGTCGCCGTTGCGGCCGGGACGGGTGCTGCCGATGACGATGCCGACGTTGATCATGGTCGATGCTCCTCCGGGTGGTGCGGACGCCCTGGACGGGCACTAGACGCCCGGTCGCCGCCGGTTGTGACACCCCTCCGGCACGGATGAGTAGGTGTGGGCCGGCCCGGATGGGGGTTCGGGCCGGCCCACGGTCTAGGGGACGGGGACGGGCTTGCGGCTCGGCATGCCCAGCGCGATGACCGCACCCAGGAGGGCGAAAGCCGCCACCACCGTCATCGACGCCGTGAACCCGGTCGTGAACGCGGCGCGGGAGGCGTAGCCGCCGAACGCGCCGAACGCCGCCACGGCCAGCGCCACGCCGAACACCCCGCCCAGGATGCGCAGCATCATGAACGCCCCCGAGGCCTGGCCGATCTCCGCCGGCGCGACCGCGCCCACCACGGCCTTCTGCGCCGCGGGCATGGCCATCGTCAGCCCCACCCCGCCGACCACCAGGGCGGGCAACAACGTCCAGTAGTCCGCGCCGGCGGTGGCCGCGATCCACGCCGACCCGAAGGCCTGCAACGCCAGACCGGCCACCACGAACGTCCGCTCCCCGTACCGGTCCGCCAACCGCCCGGCGATCGGGGCGCACACCATGAGCGTCGCCGTCCACGGCATCAACCGCAGCCCCGCCACCAGCGGACTGTCGCCCAGCACCAGCTGGAAGTGCTGAGCCAGGAAGAACAACGTCCCGTACAGCGACGCGAACAGGCAGAAGTTCGCCGGGTTGGCGGTCGCGAACGCCCGCAGGCGGAAGAAGCGCATCGGCAGCATCGGTGCGGCGGTCCGGCGCTCCCACGCGACGAAGGCCACGACCAGGACCACCCCCAGCACGAGGGACCCCAGCACCTCGGCACTGACCCACCTCGCCGCGTTCCCGCGCACGAGCCCCCACACGACGCCGAGCACGCCGGCCGTCACCAGCAGCACCCCGACCAGGTCGAGCGGCCGGGCGGCGCCGCGGCTCTCCTCGACCCGGCGCGTGGTCAGCGCGATCGCGACCAGCCCGATCGGCAGGTTCAGCCAGAAGATCCACTGCCAGGCCAACCCGTCGACCACGGCCCCGCCGACGAACGGCCCGCTGAACGTGGCCAGCCCGGTGATCCCCAGGTACAGCCCCATCGCCCGCCCACGCCGCTCCGGCGGGAACGCCGCCGACACCAGCGTCAACGACAGCGGCAGCACCAGGGCCGCGCCGACGCCCTGCCCGGCCCGCGCGGCGATCAGCACCCCGATGTCCGGCGCCAGCGCGCAGGCCGCCGACGCCACGGTGAACACCGCCAGCCCGACCACGAACACCCGCCGCCGCCCGAACCGGTCACCCAGCGCCGCCCCGGTCAGCAGCAGCACCGCGAAGGTCAGGTTGTAGGCGTTGACGGTCCACTCCAGCGCCTCGACCGACGCCCCGAGGTCCTCCCGGATCGTGGCCAGCGCCGTGGTCACGACCAGGCTGTCCAGCGCCATCATGAACGAGGCCAGCGACGCCAGCCCCAGCACCCACCGCTGCGCCGCGGTCATCGCGGACCCCCGCGCAGCGACCGCGGCAACCCGAAGGCGGCCAGCAGCGAGTTGTCGACGAACCGCGTCACGCCGGCGACCCGGTCCCCCGCCATCGTCAGCACCAACACGCCGTGCGCCCGCGGGAACGGCCCGTCGGACAGGTACGCGCCGAACGCCGGCTGACCGTTCGCCCGGGTCGGCACGAGCACGTGCCGCCGCCCCTCGCGCAGCGCGACGGTGGTCAGGAAGTGCCGCACGTCCGCGACACCCTCGTACACGAACGGCAGCGGCGGCATGCTCAGCCGGACGTCGTCGCTGAGCAGCGCCACGACCGCGTCGACGTCCCCCGCCTCGAACGCCCGGACGAAGTCCGCCACGACCCGCGACTCGACGGCCGAGGACGGGGGCGGCGCGGCCGGCATCGTCCCGCGCGCCCGCTTCAAAGCACCGGCGACCGCGTCCTCGGTCGTGCCGAGCATCGCCGCGACCTCGGCGGCCCGGAACCCCAGCACGTCCCGCAGCACCAGCACGACCCGCTGCCGCGGCGGCAGTTCCTGGAGTGCGGCCAAGAACGCCAGCGACACCGACTCCCGCACCTCGTACCGGGCGTCGGGGCCGGGCGCGCGGTCGGCGATGCCGTCGAGCAGGAGGTCCGGGTAGGGCTCCAGCCACGCCGGTTCCCCGTGCCGGTGCGACGGTTCGGGCAAGGGGACCTCCGGCCGGTAGTCCGCGGGCGGACGCCGGTCCGCCGCGCGCAAGGCGTTCAGGCAGCGGTTGGTCGCGATCCGGTACAGCCACGTCCGGACCGACGAGCGCCCCTCGAACCCGTCGATCCCGCGCCACGCGGCCAGCAGCGTCTCCTGGAGGAGGTCCTCGGCGTCCTGGAGGGAGCCGAGGAGGCGGTAGCAGTGCAGTTGCAGCTCACGCCGGTGCGGTTCGACGAGCGCCCGGAACGCCTCGCCGTCCCCGTCACGCGCCAGCGCCAGCAGCCCTTCGGCACCCTCGGTGGGTGTCGGTCGCATGGTGGTTCCTCTCACCCCGTGGTCGTCACACCGGTATGGACACCGCCCGCGCCCGAAAGTGGTCGGTCGGGACCACTGAACCCGACCGGAGGACCCGACCGACCTCGCGACCAGGCTCGCGTCCGGTCAGACCTGGCTCAGCCGCACGTCCAGCGCGGTGTGCCGCCGGCCCGCGCCCACGGTGCGCACGGCCTGCCCGATGGCCTTGCGCGACCCGACCAGCACGACCAGCTTCTTCGCCCGCGTCACCGCCGTGTAGAGCAGGTTGCGCTGCAACATCAGCCACGCGCTGGTGGTGATTGGGATGACCACGCACGGGTATTCACTGCCCTGTGAGCGATGAATCGTCATGGCGTAGGCGTGGGTCAGCTCGTCGAGTTCCCCGAACTCGTAGTCCACGTCCTCGTCCTCGTCCGTCCGCACCGTCAGCTTCTGCTCCACGACGTCGATCCCGGTGACGACCCCGAGCGTCCCGTTGAACACCCCGTTGGCGCCCTTGTCGTAGTTGTTGCGGATCTGGGTCACCTTGTCCCCGACCCGGAACACGCGCCCGCCGAACCGCCGCTCCGGCAGGTTCGGCCGCGCCGGTGTGAGCGCCTCCTGCAACACGGTGTTCAGCGCGCCCGCGCCCGCCGCGCCCCGGTGCATGGGCGTGAGCACCTGCACGTCGGTGCGCGGGTCGAGCCCGAACTTGCGCGGGATGCGTGACGCCACCACGTCGACGGTCAGCGACGCCGCCTCCTCGGCTTCCTCGCAGGGGAACAGGTAGAAGTCCGGCAGCCCTTGCACGAGCGGGAAGTCGCCGGAGTTGATGCGGTGCGCGTTGGTCACGACGCCGGATTCCTGTGCCTGCCGGAAGATGTGCGTCAGCCGCACGTGCGGCACGGGGCTGTCGGCGGCCAGCACGTCCCGCAGCACCTCGCCCGCGCCCACCGACGGCAACTGGTCCACGTCGCCGACCAGCAGCAGGTGCGTCCCGGGCGCGATCGCCTTCACCAGCTTGTTGGCCAGCAACAGGTCCAGCATCGACGCCTCGTCGACCACGACCAGGTCCGCCTCCAGCGGCCGGTCCCGGTCGTAGGCCGCGTCACCGCCGGGCTTGAGCTCCAGCAAGCGGTGCACGGTGCGCGCCTCGTGCCCGGTCAGCTCGGCCAGCCGCTTCGCGGCCCGCCCGGTCGGCGCGGCCAGCACGACCCGCGCCCGCTTCGCCACCGCCAGCCGCACGATCGACCGCACGGTGAAGCTCTTGCCACACCCCGGCCCACCGGTCAGCACGGCGACCTTCCGCGTCAACGCCAGCCGCACTGCCTCGCGCTGCTTGTCCTCCAACGACGCCCCGAGCCACGCGAACGCCCGTTCCCAGTCCACGTCCCGGAACGACGGCATCCGCTCGGCGTCGGTCCGCAGCAGCCGCCCCAGCTGCGCGGCCAGCGACACCTCGGCCCGGTGGAACGGGATCAGGTACACGGCCGCCTCGCCGTCGGCCATGACCTCCCGCACCACGCCCTCCTCGGTGACCAGCTCGGCCAGGCACTCGATCACCAGCCCCGTGTCGACCTGGAGGATCTTGACCGCGTCCGCGATGAGCTGGTTCTCCGGCAGGAAGCAGTCGCCGTTCCCGGTCGCCTCGGACAGCGTGAACTGCAACCCCGCCTTCACCCGCTGCGGGCTGTCGTGCGGGATGCCGACCGCCTTCGCGATGACGTCCGCGGTCCGGAACCCGATGCCCCACACGTCGTTCGCCAGCCGGTACGGCTCCTTCCGCACGACCTCGATCGACTGGTCCTGGTACTGCTTGTAGATCCGCACGGCGAGCGACGTGGACACCCCGACGCCCTGGAGGAAGACCATCACCTCCTTGATCGCCTTCTGCTCCTCCCACGCCGCCGCGATGAGCTTGGTGCGCTTGGGACCGAGCTTGGGCACCTCGATCAACCGCTCCGGCGACTGCTCGATGACGTCGAGCGCGTCCAGCCCGAAGTGCGTGACGATCCGGTCGGCCAACACCGGCCCGATGCCCTTGATCAGCCCGGACCCCAGGTAGCGCCGGATGCCCTGGATGGTCGCGGGCAGCACGGACGTGTAGTCGTCCACGTGGAACTGCCGGCCGTACTGCGGGTGCGACCCCCACCGCCCGCGCATCCGGATCGACTCCCCGGGCTGCACGCCCAGCAGCGACCCGACGACCGTGACCAGGTCACCGCCGCCGCGCCCGGTGTCCACGCGGGCCACGGTGTAGCCGGTCTCCTCGTTGGCGAACGTGATCCGCTCCAAGGTCGCTTCCAGCACCGCGTCCGCCACGCCGACAACTTAACCCTCCCCGCCGGGACCTCCACACGACGTTCACAACTCTCACCAGGCCTCTCCACCACCGACACCTACAGTCGGTGCCATGACACGCCGGGTTCTGGTGGTCGAGGACGACCTGACGATCGCCACGTCCGTGGCGGCGCGGCTGCGCGCCGAGGGGTTCGAGGTGGAGTTGGCGCACGACGGCCCGTCGGGGGTGCGCAAGGCCGCGGACGCCGACCTCGTGGTGCTCGACGTCATGCTGCCGGGCTTCGACGGCCTGGAGGTGTGCCGCCGCATCCAGGCGGACCGCCCGGTGCCGGTGCTCATGCTCACCGCCCGCGGCGACGAGACGGACCTGCTGGTGGGCCTCGCGGTGGGCGCGGACGACTACCTGACCAAGCCGTTCTCCATCCGCGAGCTGGCGGCCCGCGTGCACGCCCTGCTGCGCCGGGTGGAGCGGTCGACGGCGTCCTCCGCCACCCGGATCGCTGTCGCCGACCTGGAGATCGACCTGGCCGAACGCCGCGTCCTGCGCGCCGGCGCCGAGGCCCACCTGACGCCCACCGAGTTCGAGCTGCTGGTGCACCTGGCCGAACGCCCGCGCGCGGTCCAGTCCCGGGAACGCCTGCTCAGCGAGGTGTGGGGCTGGAACGAGACCGCCACCGGCACGCGAACCGTGGACAGCCACATCAAGGCGCTGCGGCGCAAGCTCGGCACGGACCTGATCCGCACCGTCCACGGTGTCGGCTACGCCCTGGAGGCGCCGCGATGAGACTGCGCAAGGCGGTGGGCGCGTTCGTCGACTTCCTGCCCAGACCGCTGGACCCGGTGCGCTCGATCAAGCTCAAACTGGGCATCCTGCTGGTCAGCTCGGGCGCGGCGGGCTTCTCGTTCTTCTGGTACCGCATCGGCTGGCTGCCCTACAGCACGACCACGGGCGCGCTGGTCATCGCCCTGGTGACCTCGCAGGTCCTGGCCCACGGCATGACCCGTCCCCTGCGCGAGATGACCGCCGCCGCCCGCGCCATGCGCCGCGGCGACTACAGCAAACGCGTCCGCGCCACGGCCCGCGACGAGGTCGGCGAGCTGGCCAGCGCGTTCAACCAGATGGCTGCCGACCTGGCCGCCGCGGACCGCCAACGCCGCGAGCTGATCGCCAACGTCTCCCACGAACTGCGCACCCCCATCACGGCGCTCCAGAACGTCCTGGAGAACGTCGTCGACGGCGTGGCCGCGCCGGACGCCCGCACCATGCGCACCGCCCTGGCCCAGACCGAGCGCCTAGGCCGGCTGGTGACGGAGTTGCTGGACCTGTCCCGCATCGACGCCGGCGCCCACCGCCTGACCCTGGCCGAGTTCCCGGTCGCACCCCTGCTGGCCGACGTGGTCGCCGAGGCCTCGGTCGCCTCCCCCGCGACCAGCTTCGTCGTCGAGGTCCGCCCGCCGACCGCCACCGTCGTGGCCGACCGCGCCCGCGTCCACCAGGTCCTGGTCAACCTCCTCGACAACGCCGCCCGCCACGGCCCGTCCGGCGGCGAGGTGCGCGTGACGGCGACCTGGGTGGCCCGCGACCTGGTGCTGGAGGTCTCCGACGACGGCCCGGGCATCGCCCCGGAGGACCGCGAACGGGTCTTCGAACGCTTCACGCGCGGCGAACGCGCGGGCGGCGGCGGCACAGGTCTGGGCCTGAACATCGCCCGCTGGATCATCGACCTGCACGGCGGCACCATCGCGGTCGTCGACGCCCCGGGCTGCCGCATCCGCGCCACCCTCCCAGCCACCCGCCCACCGGAGCCGCCCGCCGAGCCGCTGCCCGACACACGCCGCACGCGCGGGCCGGCCACTCCCTTCGGCCACCCGGAACCCGCCGGGACCTAGCGCCCCCGCACACCACCGCCGGCACCCGCACCGCCCTCACCGGCTCGCGCACCACCAGAAGCCCGCACCACCCGCACCGGCACCTGCACCACCAGCGCCGGCACCCGCACCACCAACAGCACGCACCAACCACCGCGGCGAGCCGTGCCGCGCGATGTCGGCTGCCCGAAAACTCCCGGAGCCCCGGAGACCGATACCAAATCTGTTGGACGCTCGCGCAAAAAATGCGCCGAAAACAGTCCCAGCGTCCAACACATCTTGGTACCTACCCCGGCCCCGCGATCCCTGCTGCCCAACGGAGGTCCCATGTCACCCCACCGTGCACTGCTCACCGGAATCGTCGGTGGCACGAGCGCGGCCGTCCTGCTGCCGCTCGACGAGCCCGGACTCGGCTGGCTGCTCACCGCCGCCGTCGTGTTCGCGCTGGTCCGCAAGGTCAGACCGGGCTGGGCCGCGCTGAGCCTGCTGCTGTTCGGCACCGGCGCGCTGGTCGCCGACGCGGACCTGTTCGCCCTGTGCGCGGTGGCGGGGTGCGCGGCCGGGTCGTTGGCCGTCGTCGGGGGGCGGACGGCCAAGGGGTTGCTGCTCGGGTCCACGGCGGTGCCGGTGGCGATCCTGCGGGCGGTGCCGTGGGCGGCGCGTGGGGTGAAGACGTCGAAGGCGACCGAGCTGGTACGGCCGTTGGCGGTGACGGCGGCGGTGCTGGCGGTGTTCCTGCCGTTGCTCGCCGGGGCGGACGTGGCGTTCGCGGAGATGATCGGCGAGTCCGCGCCGGAGCTCGACGGGCAGTGGGTCGTGGTGTTCGCCGCGGTCGGGTCGGGGCTGATCGGGGCGTGCTACCTGACGACCCTGCCGCCGGCGGAGGAGCAGCCGGCGCGGCGCAGGACGGTGGCGCTGCGGGAGTGGGCGATGCCGGTCTGGGCGTTGGTCGGGTTGTTCGCGGCGTTCGTGGGGGTGCAGGTCAGCACGTTGTTCGGCGGCGACGACTACGTGCTGCGCACGGCCGGGGTCACCTACGCCGAGTACGCGCGGCGCGGGTTCTGGCAGCTGCTGGCGGTCGCGGTGCTGACGCTCGGGGTGATCGCCGTCGCCGCGCGGGTCGCGGAGGACGGGGACCGGAAGTGGCTGCGCGGGCTGTTGGGCGCGCTGACCGGGCTCACGCTGGTGATCGTGGCCTCGGCGCTGAACCGGATGTGGGTCTACCAGCAGGCGTACGGGTTCACCACGCTGCGGGTGCTGGTGTCGGCGTGCGAGCTGTGGCTGGCGCTGGTGTACCTGATGGTGCTGGTCGCGGGCGTGCGGCTGCGCGGCGGGTGGTTGCCGCGGGCCGTGGTGGGCAGCGGGTTCGCCGCGCTGGTCGGGCTCGCGCTGCTCAACCCGGACCGGTTCATCGCCGAGCGCAACGCCGCCCGGTGGCAGGAGACCGGCAAGATCGACCTCGTCTACCTCGGGCGGCTGTCCGACGACGCCGTGCCGGCGCTGGCCGCGCTGCCCGAGCCGATGCGGCAGTGCGTCCTGCGGCACCGCCGGGTCAGTGAGGACGACTGGCGTTCGTGGAACCTGGCTCGGTCGCGGGCGCGGGAGGCGCTGCGGGACTTCCGGCCGCAGGGCTCCCCGTGTGCTTGGTGATGTGGTCGACCACCAGCAGGGCGACGACCCGGGCGTGCGTGACGGGTGCCCAGTGACCGGCGTCGACCACGCGGCGGCGCAGGTTCGGCACCCACGGGGTGGCCGCGTCCAGGAGGCCGTTGGTGACGTAGTTGTCCTTGAGGGGCTGGATGATCTGCACCGGGACGTCCGTGCGCCGGACGCGGGGCGCGCGCAGTCGGGGGATGAAGTTGGCGCGGTACAGGGAGATCCCGTTGACGCCGTCCTCGACGATGGTGTCCGGCACGTGGTCCGCCCGCACGCCTTCGAGGCGGTGCAGCACCTGTCCCCAGCGCGGGCCGACCAGGTGGCGCCACACGAACGGGGCCACGAACGGCAGGTGGAACGCGACGATGTACCAGGAGTGCAGCCACTGCTTGACGTGCTGCCACGTCGGACGGCCGCGCGTCCAGTGGCCGATGTGGTCCAGGCACGGGCCGGAGATCGAGGTGTAGGAGGCGATCCGCGCGCCCGGCGTGGTCACCGCCTCCCACGCCTGGATGGAGCCCCAGTCGTGCGCGACGACGTGCACCGGGCGGTCCGGGCTGACCGCGTCGACCACCGCGAACAGGTCGCGGGCCAGCACCGGCAGCCGGTACGCGGCCAGGTCGCGCGGCCGGTCGGAGGCGCCCGCGCCGCGCACGTCGTAGGTCACGACGTGGTACTCCTCGGCCAGGATCTCGGCGACCCCGTCCCACACCCGGTGGGTGTCGGGGTAGCCGTGCACCAGGACGACGGTCGGGGCGGAGCGGTCGCCGCGCTCGTGCACGGACAGGCGCACGCCATCGGATTCCACGAACACGGTTTCCTCCACTGTGGTCAGAGGTCGAGCACGGTCAGAGGTCGAGCACGGTCAGAGGTCGAGCACGGTCAGAGGTCGAGCACGAGCCGGTCGCCGGTCGGGCGGGCCACGCAGATCCGGACGCCGTCCACCTCGCACGTGCCGCAGAAACCTTGGCGGCACGAGTAGGGCACGGTCGGGCGCAGGTCTTTGAGGACGTCCAGGGCCGAGCGGTCGGCGGGGACGTCGAGCGTGATCCCGCTGCGGCGCAACTCCAGCGCGAACGGCCGCCCGTCGGTGATCGGCGGCGGGGCGAAGCGCTCGAAGTGCAGGCGGCGGGAGGCGAAGGCGCGGCGGACGGCGTCGAGCATGGGGGTCGGGCCGCAGCAGTAGACGGAACCGTGGGCCGGGAACGCGCGCAGGATCGCGTCGACGTCCGGCGGGCCGAGCTCGTCGTCCGGGCGGAGGTCGGTGTGGTCGGGGAGTTCGTCGAGGAACGGCATGGTGGCACGCGACCGTCCACAGTAGAGGAACGTGTGCTCGACGCCCAGCCGGGCGGCTTCGCGGACCATCGGCAAGATGGGGGTGATGCCGATGCCGCCCGCCAGGAACAGCATCGGGCCTTCGGGGACGAACGGGAACGCGTTGCGCGGTCCGCGCACCACGACCTCGTCGCCTTCGCGCAATGCGTGCACCTCCGCCGAGCCGACGCCGACACGGCGGACGGCGATCCGGTAGGAGGTCCGGTCGTGCGGGTCGCCGCAGAGCGAGTACTGGCGGCGCAGGCCCGAGGCCAGGTGCAGGTCGAGGTGGCACCCAGGCTGCCACGTGGGCAGGTCCGGGGCGGTCAGGAGCAGGCTGACCACGTCCTCGGCCTCGCGGCGGCGGTGCGCGACGATCAGCCGCAGGGGCCGGCCGGCGGGGCGGGCGGGGCGGGCGGAACCCAGGTAGCGCAGGGATTTCAGGTAGCCGTCGGTGAACTTCTCCAGGCCGCGCACGAAGCCGTCCATCAGTGGGCCGCCCGCGCGGCCGGGGAGGAGGCGAGGTAGGCCACGGCCTGACTGGTCGAGCCCTCCTGCTTGGGGTGGTAGCGCGGGTGGAAGTAGCGCAGGAACGCCCGGAACAGCGCTCCCCCGGTGGGCAGCAGGCCGCGGCGGCCGGCGCGGCGGAACTCGCGCAGGGTGAGCTTGCCGGGGCGTGACGGGTCGTGGTCCACCAGGAACTTCGCGCCGCGCGCCCACAGCAGCCACAGGACGGGACCGGCGATGAGCATGGTGCGGACCTTGCGGACTTGGCGGCGGTCGAGGTGGCGCATCAGGTCGAACGCGACGCTGCGGTGCTCGACCTCCTCGGCGGCGTGCCAGCGCAGGAGGTCGAGCATGGTCGGGTCGATGCCGGCGCGGTCGAGGGCGGTGGCGTTGAGCATCCAGTCGCCGAGGAACGCGGTGAAGTGCTCGATGGCCGCGACCAGGGCGATCCGTTCCACGAGCTGTTCGCGGTGCTGCTCGGGGGTGAGGCCGTCGCGGTCACCGAGGATGCGGCGGAAGACGACCTCCATGTGCCGGGTGAACGGACGCGGGTCGAGACCTTGGGTGAGGAGGTGGTCGAGGACCTCGCTGTGCGCCTCGGCGTGCACCGCCTCCTGGCCGATGAAGCCGAGGACGTCCGCGCGCAGGTCGTCGTCGGTGATCAGCGGGACAGCCTGCTGGAACGTGCGGACGAACCAGCGTTCGCCCTCGGGCAGGAGCAGGTGCAGGACGTTCATGACGTGGGTCGTGGTCGGCTCGTCGGGCACCCAGTGCAGCGGGAGCGCCGACCAGTCGAAGTGCACGTCCCGGGGCTGCAACACGAGGTTGTCGGGCTCCATCACGACCTCCCGCACCATTGCTACGCCAGCGTAGCTTTGTGAAAGCTACGCCACCGTAGCAATATGGCCGGGTGAGCACAACGCGCCGGAAGTACGCCCCTCGCCTCCCCGCCGGGCAGCGGCGTGACCAGGTGCTGGACGGTGCGTTGGCACTGATCGCGGAGGGCGGCTTCGACGCGTTGACGATGGAGGCCGTGGCACGGCGGTGCGGGGTGACCAAGCCGGTCGTCTACGAGCTGTTCGCGAACCGCGGCGAGGTCATCGCGGCCCTGCTGGAACGAGAGGCCGAACGCGCGACCGCCCAGGTGCTGGAGGCGATCCCGCGGGGCTTGGACGAGCGTTCGCCGGAAGACCTGTACACCGACACCGTGCACGCGTTCGTGCACGCGGTGGTCGAGAGCCCGGACCGGTGGCGGCTGGTGCTGCTGCCGCCGGAGGGGACGCCGGTGGAGTTCCGGCAGCAGGTGGAACGGGTGCGGGCGCAGGTGACCGAGCAGGTCAACGCGCTGGCCGACCTCGGGTTGAAGGCGATGGGCGGGCCGGAGCTGGACGCCGAACTGCTGGGTCACGCGATGCTGGCACTGGCCGAGATGGCCGGTCGGCTGGTGATCACCGATCCCGAGCGCTTCCCGCCGGACCGCCTGGTCGCGTTCGTGGGGCGGATGGCCCACTTCCTGCCCCGGTCGTGAGGTCGATCGCTACCACGAATGGGTGATGGTCCGGATGGGTACGGGTCGGAGGATGCCCCGAACCCCAGGAGGTGCCCTCCGTGCTCGTCACCGTGCTCACCTTCGCCGGATCGGTCCTGGTCGCGCTGGTCGTGGTCACCGCCGTGCACCGGGTGGTCCGGCGGATCGGCCGTCGGTCCGCGCTGTTCGCCGGGCTGGCCGCGCACGCGCACCGGCCGGCGGTCGCGGTGGCGGTGCTGGTGGCCGTGCAGTTCTCCATCGGCGTGGCGGGGTGGGGTGACTGGCGGCCGGCCGCGTTGCACGTGGTCGGGATAGCGCTGATCCTCGCCGGGGCGTGGTTGCTGGCGTCCCTGCTGGTGGTGGTCGAGGACGCCATGCTCGCGCGGATCAGGGTGGACGTGTCCGACAACCGCCACGCGCGTCGGGTGCACACGCAGATCACCTTGGTGCGGCGGGTGACCGTGGTCGTGGTGGGCGTGCTGGCGTTCGCGTCGGTCCTCATGACGTTCCCCGGGGCGCGCGCGGCGGGCACGAGCCTCCTGGCCTCCGCCGGTGTGATCGGCGCGATCGCCGCGTTGGCGGCGCAGTCCTTGCTGGGCAACGTGTTCGCGGGCGTGCAGATCGCGTTCAGCGACGCCCTGCGGCTGGACGACGTCGTGGTCGTGGAAGACCAGTGGGGGCGGATCGAGGACATCACGCTCACCTACGTGGTCGTGCACCTGTGGGACGACCGGCGGCTGATCCTGCCCACCGCGTACTTCCTCAAGACGCCGTTCGAGAACTGGACGCGCACCCAGTCGGCGCTGCTGGGCACGGTCGAGATGGACGTCGACTGGACCGTGCCGGTGGAGGACATGCGGCAGGAGCTGCGCAGGTTCCTGGAGTCGGACGACCTGTGGGACGGGCGGGTGTGCGTGCTCCAGGTGACCGACGCGGTGGGGTCGTTCGTGCGGGTGCGGGCGCTGGTCAGCGCGACCGACGCCGGGCGGCTGTGGGACCTGCGGTGCGAGGTGCGCGAACACCTGGTGTCTTGGCTGCGCGTGCACCAGCCGGCCGCGTTGCCGCAGCTACGGGTGCGGGACCTGCCCCGGACGCAGGCCGTGGCGCGGCAGGAGGCGTCCGGGTCGGACCAGCGGGTGTTCGGGGAGAGCGAGGACGGCCAGGAGCGGGTGCAGGCGTTCAGCGGGCCGGACGGGCGTGCGGCGACCAACGGCTCCAGCGGCAACGGCTCCAGCGGCAACGGCTCCGGCGGCAACGGCGAGGTGTGACGCAACCGTTCGGTCCCTTCGGTCCGTCCTGGTGCCAGGATGACTCCGGGAGGGTTCATGGGACGGATCGTGGTCGTGGCGTGCTTCGCCCTGGTGGCGTGCGGCGCACCCGTGCGGGACACCGGCACCGTGGCCGCACCCACCACGACCGTCACGACGACGACTGCGGAGGTCCAGATGCCCGCCAAGCTCAGCCCGCACGGCAAGGAGGTGCTGGCGCGGGCACAGCGTTCCGGCGTGCCGACCGTGGTGCTGGTGATCTCCACCGAGGCGACCTCCACCGAGCGGACGGCGTCGGCACTGCGCGGACTCGGCGCGACGGTCGAGGCCACCGACACGTCGATCGGCTACATCCGGGTGTCGGTGCCGATCGCCGACGTGGAACGGGTCGTGGCGGCGGAGGGCGTGCGCCAGGTGGACGTGGACGAACCCCTCAGCAACGCCGACCCGACCCCGTAACCGGCTCGACGAACCACTCACGACCGGCCAACACCCCGAACACCGGCACCGGCAGCCGAACCAGCACCCGCATGACCGCCGCCAACCGGCCGTTCCCTTCGACCTGCGACCGGTGCGCGGCCAACGCGGCCTGCTTCTGGCGCGCGTAACGCCGAACGTCGAACCGGTGCGTGATGTCCGAGGAAGCGCTGAAGGCCCGTTCCAGCCCTTCGTAGGGGAACGGGACCCGGAATGCACGGACCACCCGCGCCAGCCGTACGACCGCGTCCCGGGGCATGGTGGCCTCCAACAGCCGAACCCCGGCCATCTCAGCCGCCCGCCGTCCTACTTCGTGGACCTTCACGTGGTCCCGGTGCCCGTAGCCGCCGTTGCGGTCATAGCTCAACAAGAGCTCGGCCCGCTCCTCGAGGAGGACGGTCGCCAACCGCCCGGCAGCCTCGTCGAGATCGGCCCGCACGAACCGCTGCCGCCCGGGCGGATCAGCGAACAACACCGCCCCGTGACCGCTGTCGGCGTAACCGAGGTGCACCACCCGGTCTACTCCGAGGACGGCGGCCGAGGCCCGCAGCTCGTCGAGGCGAGTCGGCGGCTCGGACCACATCGTGTCCGTGGCGACAACCACCACGACCCGATGGCCCTCCGCCGCGAGCCGGGCAAGGCTGCCACCGGTGAGCAGCACCTCGTCATCGGGATGAGCATGAAACGCGACGACGGTCACCCGCACCCCCATCCGGTCGAACCACGGTGCGCAGCCTAGGGAACCCGCCGACCAGCCACCAGCCAAACCACCGGCCCGACGCATTCGCACCACCTCCACCCTGCCGGCTTTCACGCCAACGGCGCTCAGCCCAAGCGCAAGATGCCTTCCCACCCGATGGGTGCTACGCGCCGAAGGCGCGAGCCGAAGCGGCTAGCGACCACGGGAAGGGCCTCGGTTTCTTTCCCCGTCCGGC